>NZ_JBBGZQ010000012.1:0-161712 GCF_037572595.1 Chryseobacterium sp. MYb328
AATAAAAAATAAACCTTAAATACTGCTTATTTTTAAATAAAATTAAACAATTATTTAATTTTAACACTTATTTACCAAAAAAAATACAAAGAAACACAAACGTCTAATTATCAGTAATTTAATCCCATTTACATTCCCTCTAATCTAAAATAAAATTCTTCTTCCAATTCAAATAATATCGGCTATTTAATTCGTACAAATAAAAAAAGTGGCCAAAAGCCACTTTTAAAAAACATATCTATTTCTTTTTTTTAATTCAGGTAGAACTCATACTTATTGAGCAATTGTATTTCCTTGATAAGGTCTCCGTTCAGGTCTACTGAATGCTTCATAGACTGTACTTCAATATGGGAATCATCATCAATATTTTTGATAAAGAACTTCAGTTTCTGATTTCCTTTATTCCGATCCAAAACCGTTCTGAAGAAATCCAGATCCTCATGTCTTACATCCATCACATCCATTACCAGAGAGATACTCTTGGCAAATCTTTCAAATGCTTCCTGAAGCTCGATCACATCATTTACATTCACAAAGACTCTTCCATCTTTTACCTGCGCGAATTTTATTTTAAAAATAACAAACCTCTGAACTTCAAGCTTCTCCTTCAACCTCATATAATCTCTGTCTCCCAATCTGAAAGAGTAAGAACCGGAATAGTCTTCCAGTGTCACAAAAGCTACTTTTTCACCACTTCTGAAACCATCCTGAACTCTGTATTCTGTGATAAGACCTGCAACGGTATACTCTTTTCCACCGCCTCCATTTTCTCTTTCTTTCTGAAGGGTTTTCCAGTCTTTCTTTTTTTCTTCAAACAATTCGTCCTGCTTATTAGCAAAAGCCTGTTCTTTGTAAGCGTCTACCTCATCAAGATTTAAGAATAGGAAATTTCCTTTAGGTTCTGCTTTTTTAGTAGTTTCTTCTATTACTTCTTCATCCCCAACAGATAATTCGTCAGAAACAATCTCGGCAAGATCAGTAGTTTCATCCGGCGTGTCCTGCTCCAGAACAGGCGCCTCATCTGTGGTCACTTTTTCTTCCTCTTCTTTTTCCAACACCGACTTTTTAGAAAGTCTTCCCTGCATAAACTGGAACTGATATTTAAATTCATCCAGCGGATGGGCAGAAAGGTAGAATCCAATAGTTTCCTTTTCTTTATTCAGCTTATGCATATTCGGCCACTCAGGACAAGGAGGTAGTTTTGGCTGTTCAATCTGAACCTCATCTGCAAAATCTGCAAACAGAGAAAACTCCATCTCGTTTTTACTTTCCTGAAAGCTTTGCCCATATCTGATGAGCCTTTCAAGATTAGTTCTTCCCGCCATATCAATATCAAAGTACTGACCTCTGTGGAAAGAATCAAGTTCATCAAAAGCTCCCGCAACCACTAAACTTTCCGCTACCCTTTTATTCATATGAGAAGGCAGTATTCTCTCAAAAAAGTCATAGATATTTTTGAACCTGCCATTTTCTCTTTCCTTTGTAATTGCTTCACTTGGCCCTTCTCCAATTCCCTTAATCGCTCCAAGACCAAAACGGATCTGTCCTTTTTCGTTTACAGAGAATTTGTATTGGGATTCATTCACATCAGGTCCCAAAACATCAACACCCATACTCTTACAATCTTCCATGAACATGGTAATCGAGTCTGTATTGTTAATGTTATTACTCATCACACTTGCCATATATTCTGCAGGATAGTTTGCTTTTAAATAGGCTGTTTGATAAGCAATGAAAGCATAGCACGTTGAGTGAGACTTGTTGAAGGCATATTCTGCGAAGGCTTTCCAGTCATTCCAGATTTTTTCCAGCCTTTCTTCATTAAGATTGTTCTTTCTTCCTCCTTCAATGAACTTAGGGTACATTTTATTAAGAACGTCAATCTGCTTCTTACCCATCGCCTTTCTCAGCGTATCAGCCTCACCCTTTGTAAAGTTGGCCAACTTCTGTGAAAGAAGCATTACCTGTTCCTGATAAACCGTAATTCCGTAAGTTTCTTTTAAATATTCTTCTGTTTCCGGTAAGTCATATACGATCTCTTCAACACCGTGCTTTCTATTAATAAAGTTCGGGATATATTTAATTGGCCCCGGACGGTAAAGGGCATTCATGGCAATAAGATCGGCAAAAACCGTTGGTTTAAGCTCTCTCATGTATTTTTGCATCCCGGGACTTTCATATTGGAAGATCCCAACGGTTCTTCCTTCTTTAAATAACTGATATGTTTTAGTATCATCCAACGGAATAAGATCCGGGTCAATATCCAATCCATATCTGGCTTTCACCAGTTTTAAGGCATCTTTAATGATCGTCAATGTTCTAAGTCCCAGGAAGTCCATTTTCAGAAGTCCGGCACTTTCAGCCACCGAGTTATCAAACTGTGACACTAAAATATCCGCATCTTTAGCTGCAATAGTCACCGGAACCAGATTACTTACATCTTCCGGAGTAATAATTACACCACAGGCATGAATACCGGTATTCCTGATACATCCTTCCATCTTTTTAGCACTTGCCAGTACTCCATGACGTGAATCATCGGGGCTTTCCAGAACATATCTCATTTCGTCAACGAGCATCTGTTCTTCCGGTTTCAGCTTATCATATTTTGCCAATGCTTTCGCAATGTTCATCCCTGGTGTAGAAGGGATAAGCTTAGCAATATTATTCGTATCAGGAATAGGAACATCCAATACCCTTCCGGCATCTTTAATCGCAGATTTACCCCCCAAAACAGAGTACGTAATAATCTGTGCTACCTGATTTTTACCATATTTTTCAACTACCCATTTAATGATTTTATCACGTCCCTCATCATCAAAGTCAATATCAATATCCGGCATGGAAACCCTTTCCGGATTCAAAAATCTCTCAAAAAGGAGATCATATTTAATAGGATCCACATTGGTAATTCCTGTACAATAGGCTACGGCAGAACCTGCAGCAGAACCACGACCGGGACCAACCCAAACCCCCATTTTTCTTGCTTCATTACAAAAATCCTGCACAATCAGGAAGTAACCGGGGTATCCCGTATTAGCAACAACCTCCAGCTCAAAATCTAATCGTTCTTTGATTTCGTCTGTGATTCCTGTCTCAGAATATCTTTTTTTAGCCCCTTCATATGTCAGGTGTGTCAAATAGGCCATTTCACCACGCTTTCCTCCATCAATATCATCTTCAGCATGAATAAATTCTTCAGGGATATCAAATTTTGGAAGGAGAACATCTCTTTTTAAAGTATAAGGCTTAAATTTTGCAAAAAATTCTTCATACGCTTCAAAGGCATCAGGATAAGCAAGGAAAGATGCTTTAATTTCATCAGAGCTTTTCATAAAATACTCTCCGGTAGCAAGTCCTCTTCTCTTCCCAAAACCTTTTCCGATAGGAGTTGTCAGTTTCTCTCCATCTTTAATACAGCTTACAATATCCTGAATATTGGCATCATCTTTATTGGTATAGAATGTTTCGTTCTGTGCTAAAATTTTAACACTATATTTATCTGCCAGGTACAATAAAACTTCGTTTAAGTGCTCTTCTTCCGGCAGATTATGGTTTTGAAGCTGAACATAAAAATCATCTCCAAAAGTTTCACTCCACCATTTGAAAAGCTCCTCCCCTTTCTGTTCACCGGTATTTAAGATCGCATCAGGAATATCTCCCATAATTCCGGAAGTAAGTGCAATGATTCCTTCTTTATACTCAGCAATCAATTCACGGCTGATCCTCGGAACCCCGAAATAAAATCCTTTAAGGAAACCGATACTGGAAAGTTTTGCCAGGTTTTTATACCCGTTAAAATCTTTTGCCAAAAGCACTACCTGTGTTCTCCTGTCCGGATCATCTTTGGTAAACTGCTTCTGTTCATAGCGTTCTGAAATATAAAATTCACATCCGACAACAGGAATCAATGGTTCAGAAACTGGTTCTGATTCATTAAATTCAGTTCCGTTTTCTTCTGCTTCCTGTTTTTTAGCCAGATATTCTTTATGTTTTTTGGCCCTGTCTCCATTAGCTCCTTCTACAGCAGAAACAAACTTGAAAGCCCCCATCATATTTCCAAGATCCACCATCCCGACAGCCGGGAAGTTTTCATCGGAAGCTTTTTTAATTAAGTCATTAATGCTGGTAGTAGCCGTAAGGGTAGAAAAAACACTATGATTATCAAAATTGAAATATTTTCCTAAATCAATTTCATCAATACTTCCGAAATCCTGCTGTTTCTTCTTATTGTGAAAATCTGCAACCTGCCTTCTGATAACAATATTAAAAGGCTTGATCGGATCAGGATAAAGACTCTTAAAATACGCTAACTGATCTTCTGAAATCTTTAATGTTTCAGCAGGAACCACCCCAATTCTTATCATTTCAAAGAAGGCTCTGGCTGTAGCATTTACATCGGCAGCAGCATTATGGGCCTCATCGAATTTATTCCCGTAAAGCTTCTCATAAAGCTCTTCAAGTTTCGGGGATTTGTATCTTCCTCCACGACCTCCGCCCAACTGACAGAAATCGGTTCCCAGAATCATTGTATCCGCTCTGGGCTTCTCCTGAAGATTGTCTTTTATATTTTTTCTATAAAATTCTGCTCCTACAATATTATAATCAAATTCAACATTGTGCCCGGAAACCACTCTTACTCTTTCAAGTACCTTGGAAAATTCTTCTAAGATCTCCTGCAGATCACGCCCTTCTTCATTGGCAATCTTCGTTGTAATTCCATGAATTCTTGCTGCATTAAAGGGAATATCATACCCTTCAGGCTTGATTATATAATCCTGATTTTCAATTAAATTACCATCATCATCATGCACCTGCCATGCGATCTGTACCATTCTTGGCCAGTTATCTGAATCTGAAAGCGGAGCATTGAAATTTTTTGGTAAACCTGTTGTTTCTGTGTCAAAAATTAAATACATATAATTTTCTAACTTTTTTATAAAAAAGAGAATGTAAAGTTACTTCATTTTTTCGAATTATTGGTTTCAAAAACTGGTTAAGAAGTAATTATTCTGTCCGTAAGAAATCAAAAAAGAATACCGATTTTCAACATGATCCCTCACTGTTTTTCAGTCAAGATCATTAGTTTCAAGTCATTTCATTAAAAACACTCAGTTGTTCAGCTTCATTTGAACCATTTTCTCCCTCAATTTAAATGAAAATAAAACTATTAAAAATGAAAATAATTTAACATTTTAAATCAATAAACAGTGAAAATTCAATAAATAACACCAAAATTCAAATTAAAAGCCAAAAAAAAAGGAAAACAAATACAACATTTATATATTTGAAAAACACATAAAAACATAAAAAATTAAAAAATTATGAAGAGAACCTTTATTTTGATCAGCACTTTAGTCATTTCTTTAGCAAGTGCACAAAACAACAGTGAAGCTCTGGCAAGAAAATTTGAAAACCAGAGAGTTGAAAACAGTAAAAAGTTTGATGATTACATAGCTAAACGCTATAGACAAAACAGAAATCCGGAGATTTTAAAAGAAATTGAAAAGCAAAGAATCAGTTTAGCAGGTTTTGTCGAAAACAAGCCTTATTTTTATGAAGCTTATGATCTGGATCAAATTATGAATTCCAATTCTGACTACCTGCAAGGAGGTACTATTAGTGGATTAACAGGCTCATTCAATGGAGAAGGCATTAAATTTACTATTTTTGATGGAAGTTCTATCTCAGGCACACCTGGACGTGTATTTGAAGGTCACGTATTTTTTGACAATGCTACAGACAGAATAAGCAATAAAGAAGCTACTACTGTGATATACGGAGATCACGCAACATCTGTTGCTGGTTTTATTGGTGCCAAAAATTTCCCTTTTACAGTTACACTTAATGATGGCACCACTAGAGCTGTAAATTTTAAAGGCATTGCGCCTAATTCAACGATAGATGCGTATGCATTTCTAGAAACAACACTGCCTAATGAATCAACTCCCAGCACTGTTTTTCAAAAAATAATTAAAGCTCAGCCAAAAATTTCTAATCATTCCTATGGAGGCAACCAAGGATGGATTCAAGCTGACGTTAATGGTCAACCTGCATGGGTTTGGAATGGTGCTTTTGCTAGTCCCAATACTACTGTTGACGGTCAAGGGGCATATTTTAACAATGACCGTGACTATGATCAAATTGTTTACAATAACCCTTCCTATATCATTGTCAAATCTTCCGGAAACTCTTTTGGATTAGGCCCAAGTGCCGACAGTACGCTTAAAAAATTTCACAGAGATGGAAACGGTAATTTAGTAGAGTTTACAGCAACAGATACATTACCTGCCGACAACTGTTCTCAGGGATATGACTGTATTGGTTTTGGATCTTCAGCTAAAAACATTATTGTAGTAGGGGCAACTGACAGAATTACAGCCAACGGAGGAAGGTATACATCCTCAACAGATGTTATCCATTCATTTTACAGCAGCGCAGGGCCAAGAGATGATGGTGGAATAAAACCAGACATCTCTACAGTAGGAACTTCTGTAGGCAGTGCAACTACACAAAATGGCGCAACAGGTACTCAAAGTGCTTCAATTGGCGATGGAACCTCTTTTTCCGCACCTGTGGTTACAGGTATTATTGGTCTTTGGACACAAATCAACAAACAACTCTTTAATAATACGGAACTTAATGCAGCCTCCGCAAAAACACTAATGATTCACTCTGCTTTAGAAGCAGGTAACCCTGGTCCTGATCCACATTTTGGCTGGGGATTCATTAATGCTAAAAAAGGAGCCGAAATTCTTGTTGGAAAATCTAATAACACCGTTATTTTCAGTGATGAAACATTAAATACTGGAGTAACTAATACTAAAACCGTTAAAGCTTCCGGAACTGAACCATTAAAAGTAACTATCTCCTGGATAGATCCCGAATTCACAAACTTTACCGATCAATGGACTAATGTCCATAACAACAGAACTTCAAAATTAATCAATGATTTGGATTTAAGAATCATTGATACAACAGACAACACTATCTACCTTCCATGGAGACTAGATTATAACAACCCCATGACGGCATTAAAAGGAGATAATACCGTAGATAATGTTGAACAAGTAATAGTAGATACTCCGGTAGCCGGAAGAAATTACAAGATCATTATTAATAATAAAGGAACCCTGAAAAATAATGCAGGTGCTAACGCTCCTCAAAATTACTCTATTGTTGTAACCGGATATAACGAAGTATTAACATTAGGAGCCCAAGAGTCTAAACCGGGGATTTTAAGTGGTCTTGCTGTAGCTCCTTCCGTTACAAAAGACATAATAAACATCCTTAAAGCTCCTAAAAAATCTACGTTTACAATTTACGATTTGTCTGGCAAAAAGCTGCATAACGGCACGATCAGCAGTGACAAGGAAGTAGTTGATTTATCGGATTATACAAAAGGAATTTACATCATAGAAGTAAAAACCGGAAATGACGTTATTTCTAAAAAAATAATTAAAGAATAATCATCAAATTTATATTTTTTTTGCAAAATACTAACAGTTGTTAGTATTTTGTTTTTTTTATATATATTTGCTTCCTATGGAAAATACACTTCACGAAAAAGTTTCTCAGGATATTTTACTTAAAGCGTACAATCATATGATGCTTGCTAAAGCAATGGCTGACATTTATGAAGAAAACAGAAACATCTGTAAATACGTTCACAGTACTTCAAGAGGCCACGAAGCCATACAGTTAGCAACAGCCTATCAATTAAAAAAAGAAGACTGGATTTCTCCTTATTACAGAGACGAAAGTATCCTTTTGGGAATAGGTTTTGAACCTTACCAACTCATGCTTCAATTACTGGCTAAAGCTGATGATCCTTTTTCAGGAGGTAGATCCTATTATTCTCACCCTTCAAGCAGGGATGAAAACAAACCCAAAATCATTCATCAAAGTTCTGCAACAGGAATGCAGACCATTCCTACAACCGGTGTTGCCCAGGGAATAAAATACATTCAGGACTTCAATCTCCAGCAGTTTGAAAACAACCCTGTCGTAATCTGTAGCCTTGGTGACAATTCTGTAACAGAAGGGGAAGTGAGTGAAGCATTACAATTTGCAGCACTGCACCAGCTTCCTATTATCTTCCTTGTTCAGGATAACGAATGGGGAATTTCTGTAACCAAAGATGAAGCAAGAACCTGTGATGCTTATGATTTTGTATCTGGATTTACAGGATTAAGCAGAATGAGGGTTGACGGCACTGATTTCATAGAAAGTTTTGAGGCTATGAAAAAGGCTGTAGATTTTGTAAGAACAGAAAGAAAACCTCTGGTTGTCTGTGCAAAAACAGTATTGATCGGGCATCATACTTCAGGAGTGAGAAGAGAGTTTTATAGAGATGAAGAAGATTTAACGAAACATAGAGCTAAAGATCCGGGAGAAATCCTTAGAAAACAATTACTGGAAGCAGGTGCAGATGAAGATCTTTTAAAACAGATTACCAAAAAAGCGCGTCTTGAAGCAGAAGAAGCTTTTGAAAAAGCTAAAAATGCTGAAGATCCAAAGCCTGAAACCGTAATGCAACACATATTTGCTCCTACTCCAATTACAGAGGAAACGGGCACACGTGAACCTGCCAACGGGGAAAAGATTGTCATGGTAGATGCTGCCATCCACGCAATACAGGAATTGATGTGGAAGCACCCTGAGGCTCTTCTTTATGGCCAGGATGTAGGAGAAAGAATTGGTGGAGTTTTCCGTGAAACAGTAACCCTTGGAAAAAAGTTTGGCAGCAAAAGAGTTTTCAATACAGCCATTCAGGAAGCATATATCATTGGTTCTACAACAGGAATGAGCGCTGTAGGCCTGAAACCAATTGTTGAAGTTCAGTTTGCCGATTATATTTATCCTGGGATCAACCAATTAATTACAGAAATTTCAAAATCAAGTTATTTAAGTAGCGGAAAATTCCCGGTAAGCAATATCATCCGTGTTCCTATTGGTGCTTACGGTGGTGGTGGTCCTTACCATAGTGGAAGTGTTGAAAGTATTCTGGCCAATATTAAAGGAATCAAAATAGCTTATCCAAGTAACGCAGCGGATTTCAAAGGATTGCTAAAAGCAGCTTACTATGACCCGAACCCAGTGGTAATGCTTGAGCATAAAGGATTGTACTGGAGCAAAGTTCCGGGAACTGAAGATGCCAAAACCATTGAACCTGCTGAAGATTACGTTTTACCATTCGGAAAAGGAAAAATCATCATAGAAGCTGATAAGAATGAAACAGAAAAAGGCAGAACCTTAGTTGTTGTGACTTACGGAATGGGAGTCTACTGGGCTAAAGAGGCTGTAAAGAACTTCAACGGAAAAGTGGAAGTGATTGATTTAAGAACTTTAATTCCTTTGGATGAAGAACTTGTTTTTGAAAGAGTAAAAGCTCACGGAAAATGTATCGTTCTTACGGAAGAACAGCTTAACAACTCTTTTGCAGAAGCATTTGCACACAGAATTTCTAAGAATTGCTTTAAATATCTTGATGCTCCGGTAGAAACAATGGGCTCTTTAGATACTCCGGCTGTTCCTATTAATCTGGTTCTCGAAAAAGAAATGCTTCCTAACGCTGAAAAGCTTTCCAGGAAGATCGAAGAAATGCTGCAATATTAAATTGATATAAAATAAGACCTCTAAGAAAATTAGAGGTTTTTTTATGCATTTTTTTCATTACTTTTATTTAAGATTATCAAACTCAACCTGAGAACATTATACCTAAACGAAAAACTGAAATTAGATTTATAACAGGCACTTTCCCATAAACTCTTACAAAGTTTGGTACTTATTTTGTCTGTACACGCAAAACACATTCTTCTTTATGATCACAACCAAATACGTCAACTATAAACAGGTTCTCAATCTATCCGGTGTACATCTTCTTTTAATATCAATATGGTGTACTTTGATTGCTGTTCTGTTTTATTTCTTCAACTGGCACTGGATGACCATTCCATGGGTTCCTGTCGCCCTTATTGGTACAGCAGAAGCATTCTTAGTAGGTTTCAAAAACAACCAGGCATATGACAGACTTTGGGAAGCCAGAAAAATATGGGGTGGAATTGTGAACTCAAGCCGTTCATTCGCTTCAATGGTACAGGCTTTTGATACAAAAAATGAAGAAATAGGTGTTTTTGATCTTGAAGACAGAAAAAAGAAGATCATCTACCGCCATATTGCATGGTTATATACTTTCCGTGAACAGCTTTTAGTCCCTACAGAATGGGAACATATCAGTTCTGAAAACAATAAATTCGGGAACATTAACCTGAGAAGAAACAGGCTGATTAAAGCAGGCTTTCCGGATTACGGAAGAGCTCCTATTTTCTTACACAAATATCTCTCAGAAGAAGAATATGAACTGAAAAGTGATTATAAAAATTTTGCCACTTATTTAGTTTCTCAACAGGCAAAAGATATTAATGAGCTTAAAAACATGAATGCTATCACAGATTTCAATCAAACACAGCTACAGAACTGCCTGAATGAATTCTATAACTTTCAGGGACAAGCGGAAAGAATTAAAAAATTTCCTTCCCCAAGACAGTTTGCCAGCACAGCTTTTGTTTTTAATATTCTTTTCATCACCCTTCTTCCCCTGGGACTGGTAAATGAATTTGCCAAACTGGGAGACTGGGGAATCTGGACTTCTATCCCTTTCTGTATTATCATCGGATGGATCTATATTATCATGGAACTTGTGGGCGACTATTCCGAAAACCCTTTTGCTGGATTAATGTTTGATGTTCCAATGCTTTCCATCTGCCGGACTATTGAAATCGATCTTTTACAAATGACAGGTGAAACAGATCTTCCGGATCCTATTGCTTCTAAAAACGGAGTTCTGGTTTAGTATAAGTAATTACTGACGAGTAATACTGGAAACGGTAGTCAATTTAACGGTTCTAATACCTAATTATTTCTTTATAAAGCAATTGCCGTTGTATTTTTCACTTCGGAAATCATAAATGAACTGTGTGTGCTTGCGATGTGCTGAAGCGTCGTAAGCTTTGTGAGCATAAAATTCCGATAATCTTCAATATCCCTCACTCCTATTTTAAGAATATAATCATAATCTCCACTTACATGGAAGCATTCTGTAACTTCCTGGAGATTCATCACTTCTCTTTCAAACTGCAGAACAAATTCTTTCTTGTGCTGTGTTAATTTCACATGGCACAAAACGATAAACTCCCGGTTGATCTTTTTCCTGTCCAATAATGCCACATATTTGGAAATAACACCTGCATTTTCAAGCTTTTTTATCCGCTCATAAACAGCAGTAACTGACAATCCCAGCTTACCGGCAAGCTCTTTGGTGGTTTGCTTACAGTCTTCCTGCAAAAACAGAAGCAGTTTTCTATCTGTATCATCAAGTTCCATAGATAATTTTTTGGTGAAAATTTAATATTTCCGAAGATAGCAATTATATTTTCTAAATAAACAACGTTTTCCAGTTTTATATTCTATAAATTCAAATTTATGTTGTAATAATTAGGAAAATAACGCAAATTAGGCCAGTAAAATAAAAACAATGCTTATGGAAAACTTTAACGCAGCCAACGAGATCCAGGATCTTCAGTATTTTGGCGAATTCGGAGGAGTAAATCCTTCTATTTCTGACAGCTCCACCTATACTTTCCTTTCTGCAAAGACCATGTTTGATACATTTGAAGGGAATGCTGAAGGATGTTACCTGTACTCCAGACATTCATCACCTATGAACCTTTATCTGGCACAGGCTTTAGCAAAAATGGAGAATACGGAATCTGCCAATGTTACAGCATCCGGAATGGGAGCTATTACCTCTGTTCTGATGCAGGTATGCAAAAGTGGAGACCATATCATTTCAAGCAGAACCATTTATGGAGGAACCTACGCTTTCCTTAAAAACTTTTTACCTCAATTCAATGTAGCAACCACTTTTGTAGACATCAACAATTTTGAGTCTATTGAAAATGCAATTACTGCTAACACCAAAGTAATCTACTGCGAAAGTGTAAGCAACCCGTTACTTGAAGTGGCAGATCTCAGAAAGCTTTCCGAAATCTGTAAAAAACACAATTTAAAACTGATTGTAGACAATACATTTTCACCGCTTTCCATTTCACCACAGTTATTCGGGGCAGACGTTGTAATCCATAGTTTAACGAAATTCATCAATGGAAGCAGTGATACTGTAGGGGGTGTATATTGCGGAACACAGGCATTTATTGATGATACTAAAAATGTAAACTCCGGAGCATGTATGCTGCTGGGGCCTACAATGGACAGTTTAAGAGCTTCAAGTATTCTTAAAAACCTGAGAACCCTTCATATCAGAATAAAGCAACATAGCCACAATGCCCTGTATCTTGCTGAAAGTTTTGAAAAAGATGGCTTAAAAGTATCTTATCCGGGATTACCATCTCATAAGAATCATGAACTGATGAAAAGCATGATCGATGAAGAATACGGATTCGGAGGATTACTAACCCTGGATGCAGGAACTACAGAAAAAGCGAACGAACTGATGGAAATGATGCAGACCGAAAACCTTGGGTATCTGGCAGTAAGCCTTGGTTTCTACAAGACCCTTTTCTCATGCTCAGGAAAATCAACTTCATCTGAGATTCCGGAAGAGGAACGTGCTTCGATCGGTATTTCTGACGGATTGATCAGATTCTCCATCGGTTTAGACCACGACATCAAAAGAACTTATCATAAAATGAAAGAATGCATGCTGAAAGTAGGTATTCTTAACCATGAAAACATCTTCATATCCTAAATTTTATTGTACAAAAGAAGGCTGTTTCAAATGAAACAGCCTTCTTTATTTTTTGTTGTAACTAATATCAGTTCATAAATACCAAACCTCTATTTCTTATAATAATGATGCGGAAAAGCATCCTCAGGCTTCATCCTGAAGATATTGAGCAGCACCCAGGATTTCAGGAAACCATATCCGTAAGAAAACATCTGAATATAGGTGGAGATCACCGCCATTCCGGCAATGCTGATATTTTTAGTCAGTAATAAAGCATGGAAAAAGACCAGAAATGTATACAGTCCATAGAAAGCGAGAATAATGCCTCTTTCCAACACAAAATACTCCATAAATCCCATAATATATCCCAGCATAAATAAAGTAGGAAACGCGAAAGATATTTTTACATAATTCGGATGCCTCTGATTAAGAATCGGTCTTGCACAGCCAAACTGATAGACCTGCTTGGAGAACTTTCCAAAATCTACCCTCCGCTTATGGTAAACGGCAATATCATCAAAAAATGCTGTTGTAAATCCGTTTTCCCAAAGGGTCATCGATAAATCCGGATCCTCTCCTATTCTCATTTCGGAAAAACCACCTACTTTTTCAAAAACCGCCTTTTTCACTCCCATATTAAAACTTCGGGGCTGGAATTTTGAAACTGCTTTCTTACTTCCCCTGATTCCTCCAGTGGTAAAAACAGAGGTCATAGAATATGAAATCGCTTTCTGCATCAGATTAAAGCCTTTATGGGCCTTATCCGCACCTCCGAATGCATCACAGGGAACCGTTTGAATATCTTTTTTAATATGTTCAATATAATCCTTTTCAACAATCACATCACTGTCTACAAATACCAGCCATTCATTTGTTGCTCTTTTTGCCCCGTAATTTCTTGTCAGTCCCGGACCTGAATTATCTTTTCTGAAATATTTAATATCCAGAACCTCTTCAAAATTCTTTATAGTAGGTTTCAGATCGATAATTGAACCATCATCAACGATAATAATTTCAAACTCTTTATCAGTCTGTTGGGTCAAAGAAGTCAGCAACTCGAAAAGTTCATCCTTTCGGTTATAAATAGCAACAATAATGGAAATACTAGGATTCAAATTGAAAATTTTTCAAAATTACTTATTCGTGAAGAAACCACAAACATTTTAATAGCTTCTTCTTAGAAATTAACTTTTATAGTCTTTAAATAAATACTCCCGATTTATAGTAAACACACATCACCAAAGCAATAAAAAATGCGATCACAGAACCACAGACAAAAAGCAGCCTGAAAATACTTTTGAAATAAAAAACCTCCAGTACATTCATAACAAAAAACACTAAAAACGACAGCGCTACCCCAATTAATGAAGTTACAAATAAAGTGATTCCATAGTTCTCAGCCGGCAATGGATCTTTGAATACAATAAAATAAAGAACAATAGATGCCGGGATACAAAATATGATAAAATCTGCTTTTAAATTTTTTAATCTTCTTGATTTCTTACTTTGAGGATGTTCGTCATAATTCAGACTCTTTCTGTCTGAGGATGAACCTGAACCTGAACCTGAACTTAATAAGTCCAAAACATCTAAAGCTCCGCCTAACACATCAAAAATATTCCAGGACATCAATTATTTCTTTTAAGATTTATCCTCTAATTTATGTACTTTCTTCGTTCCTTCATACATCTCATATTGCAGGAATCTCGTTTCCAACTTTCCGTTGAATAGTTTGATCTTTCTTGAAGGGCGCAATCCGATTTTCTTCACAGCCTCAAGATCAGATGAAATCAGCCATGCAAGAGTATTCGGATAATTAGTTTTAAAAGTATCTCCTATCTTTTTGTAGAAATCATCGTCATTAATCGAAATTCTCTCATCATAAGGAGGGTTGAATACCATCAATAATGGGAAAAGTTCTTTTTTAGAATCAAAGAAATTCTGCTTCTTGATCTCAATTACATCTTCCATTTCTGCAGCTTCCACATTCATTCTGGCAGCGTTCAGCATTCGTGCATCAATATCATACCCTACAATCTTCCCATCAAACTGTCTCACTCTGTTGACTCTGAATTCTTTAATTTTGGAAAACAGGTCAGCATCATAGTTTTTCCAGTTCTGGAACCCGAATCTTTTTCTGAAAATCTGAGCCGGAAGATCCATGGCAATCATCGCTGCTTCAATCAGCAATGTTCCTGAACCACACATCGGGTCAAGAAAATTTCCTTTTCCGTCCCAACCTGCAAGCTGCAGCATTCCACTAGCCAGAACCTCGTTAATTGGAGCTTCCCCCTGCTCTCTTCTGTATCCTCTCTTAAATAAAGCATCCCCGGAAGAATCCATAGAAATCATGACCAGTTCTCTATCAATATGAAGATGGAATTTAATATCCGGATTTCTGGTTTCTACATTCGGACGTCTTTTAAATTTATCCTGAAAATAATCTACAATCGCGTCCTTCATTTTTAAGGTTACAAACTGAGAATGTTTGAAGGTTTCAGAATTTACCGTTGCATCAATCGAGAAAGACTGATCAACATCCATAAATTCTGCCCAATCAAATTTGAACAGTCTGTCATAAAACTGGTGCTGATTAAAAGCTTTAAACTCATGAATCGGCACTAAAATTTTTAATGCTGTTCTTGCAGAATAATTGATCTTATAAAGAAAACCAAGATCTCCTTCACAATTCACGGCTCTGTTTTTAATTTCAACCTTTCTTCCTCCTAATTTCTTGATCTCTTCAGCAAGAATTGGCTCCAGTCCGAAGAATGTTTTAATCTGTATTGGTAGATTTTCTATGTCCATAATTTTGAATTAAAAGTTCTAAAGCACTCATATTTAAAATATTAACCGTTCAAAATACTAAGTAATTGAATTTCTCAATCTTTCTATGTTATAAAATACTTTGCTTTTAAGACCACAAATTTAGTTATTTTTGCATTATGGAATGGTTTGAATCTTGGTTTGATACCCCTTATTATCATTTATTATATAGCAACAGAGACTATACTGAAGCCGAAAACTTCATCACAAAACTTACTACGGATCTACAGCTTCCGCCTCAATCCAAGATCATTGATCTTGCCTGTGGAAAAGGAAGACACTCAGTTTTCCTCAACAAATTGGGGTATGATGTTTTAGGCCTGGATCTTTCAAGACAAAGTATTGAAGCCGATAAACAGTATGAAAATCAAACCCTGATCTTCCAGGTTCATGATATGCGAAATCCAATTGATGCAGATCCTATGGATGCTGTTTTCAATCTGTTTACAAGTTTTGGTTATTTCGACAATGAGAATGATGATAAAAAAGTTTTCCAGTCGGTATATAATGCATTAAAACCGGAAGGATATTTCGTGTTGGATTATCTGAATGAAGAATATGTAAGAAATACAATGGTGCCTGAAACAATAATTACCCGTGGGGATATTGATTTTAAAATTTTGAAAAAAATTGAAGGCCGACACATTATTAAAGACATCCGCTTTGAAACAGAAGGACAATCTTTTCATTTTTTTGAAAAAGTAAAGCTTCATACATTGGAAGCCATCCATGCTTATGCTTCGGAATGCGGTTTTGAAAGAGTAAAAATCTGGGGAGATTACCAGTTGAATGAATTTGATAAGGAAAATTCCCCGCGTTGTATCAATTTATTTAAGAAAAAATAGATTCAAATAGATTCAAGGATGATTGCTAATATTATATTTTTATTAGGGACCGTGTTTTCAATTTATTTTGGAATTAAATTCGGATATACCCATAGCCATACTCCTCCTCTTCCATTTGTCATTTCCAGCTTGCTTATCATTCTTGGAGTGCTTTTATTTTTTTTTAGAAAAATAGTTTTTAAAGAAAAAATTAATGATACGATACATCTCGTGATAATAGGTGTGAATCTAATTATTGTTTTATTTTGTCTCTTACCCACTTCTATGTAATATGACTTTTATTTTACTTATATTAAGCGTCATTACCGGAGTTTTACTTGGTAAATACTTTGGTAAAAAAGAAAAGCTGGCTAAAAACCTGCTGGTATTAAGTGCCGGTTTCCTGATTACCATCTGTCTGAACGAAGTTTTCCCTCAGGTGTATACCTCCTCAGAAGGCAGCAATCTGGGAATATTTGTCATTGCGGGAGTTCTTCTGCAAATGATCCTGGAAGCACTTACCAAAGGCTTTGAGCATGGGCATTTTCATCATCACGGTGAACACAATATTCTTCCAGTAGCATTAATGGTAGGACTATTTATCCATGCCTTTATTGAGGGAATTCCGTTAGCCAATGAAGAGCATCAACTGTCTCCTTATCTCTTAGGAATCGTATTTCATAATCTTCCAATTTCATTTATTCTGGGAGCGTTTTTATTTAACAGAAAGGGAGAATCGAAAAGTTCATCCTCTTATCCATCACTGCTGATTGTAGCTCTGTTTGCACTGGCATCACCTATGGGAATGTTATTGGGAAATTATTTTAATCCTAACCTTCAGCCTTATTTCCTTGCTATTGTAGGCGGAATCTTCCTTCACATTTCATCGGTGATTATTTTTGAAAGTAATAAGAACCATAATATTGACTGGGTTAAAATAGGACTTGTCGTATTAGGAGTTTCTCTTGCTTTATTTATGCATCTTTTCCATCATCATTAAAATTTATTTTTTAAGCATAAAAAAGCTCTGAATTTTACAATTCAGAGCTTTTATTTTTATTTCATTACACGAAACGGAAATTAGAATTTCCAGCCAACGGTAATGAAGAAATTATTTCTGTTATTTTTAACTTCACTTACTGCATAAGCATCATTTTCAAAAACAGTCACTTTGTTGCTATTATCAACAGAATAGTAAGCCGTATCAAAATTATCACTACGGAATCCTCTCATAAACGGATTACTGTACTTAGAGCTTATGTTCTGATAAGAAGCGTCAATATAGAATGATTTGAAATCATATCCGATACCGAATGAAACCAAATTTCTATCGCTCAACATAAGATTACTATAAGATTGATCTCCTACATTACCAGCACTGTCAAATCTTGGAATCGTAAGTGCATCAAGAGGATTGGATAAATAAGAATACCCTCCTCTTAATCTCAACTGCTGTACTCTATATTCTGCCCCTACTCTTACTTCTGACATATTCTTGTAATTCTCTTTAAAGAAAGAATTCAGTTCACTTTCTATCCCAGAATATACTTTATAATCAGGTTTTGTAAGACCTAGGGTATAATCTACATTCAATGAAAAGTTTTTACTGGCTACAAATGCTGCACTCACTGTTGCTTTAAGTGGAGAAGTGAATTTTCTGTTTTCAGTTCCTATACCATTTCCATACGTAGGATTATCATAGAAACTAAATTCACGGTCTATATTCCAAAACGTGGGTGTTTCAAGAGATGCTCCTAATCTGAAATTAGGGCTTAATTTTCCTATTACCCCTACTGAAGCAGAGAAACCGGAAGATCGCTCCCAATAAGGAGAATCCTGCTTATCAAAATACCTTACTGAATTATTGTCAAGTGAATTGAACGCAGCAATATCTCCCTGATCAACTGTTGCATTGAAAAAGTTCAACCCTGCCCCTATGTAGAAACTATGATTATAATTTGCCCCTACACCAAAACTCATTTTTGATAAATTACCAAATCTTGAATATTGATGGCCTCCTAATGAATAACTAGATTTGTCAGCAAAATCTGCAATCATATTATTGTTGCCCGGAGATTGCACCACATTATCAAGAGATTGGTTTGAAAAATTAACCCCGATATTAATAAACTTCCATTTAGTCTCAGTCATTAAAGGAAAGGCAATAATTCCGCCTACATTTCCTAAATCCCCTCTCGTTTTACTATAATCTATTGTTTGGTTTCCTAAAGTAGCACTGTTTTTATTACCCATAATAGATAAAGTTGCAGAAATCTCTCCTGAAATAGCCACTCCTAAACCGGCAGGGTTGGTAAGCAAAGAATTTGCATCCCCTCCTAGTGCTCCGTTAGCTCCTGCCATAGCATTAAACTTGGCAGATCCCACCATAGGAGAACTTGAATAAACATCTACAGTATTTCTTATTAATGAAACATCCTGAGCCTGCGCAAAAAATGCGGCAGAAATACCCATTAATACTAAAGATTTTTTTAACATTATTTTTTTAATAGTTTTTTATGAAGTTGAATATTATCTGAATCCGCCTGATCGGGTTCCACCACCACCAGATGAACCGCCTCTAAAGCCGCCACCGCCCGATGACCCTCCGGATCTGAAACCACCACCGGAATTATTAAATCCGCCACTGTTTCTAAAACCTCCCGAATCTCCAGATCTGAAGCCTCCATTGTTGTACCTTGGCTGTTGCTGCGGAGCAGTATTACGGAATCCGCCTGAATCTGAATTTCTGAAACCACCGGAGTTTCTGAACCCTCCATTGGAGTTTCCATTTCTAAATCCGCCAGAGTTTCCATTTCTAAATCCACCTGAACTTTCATTTCTGAATCCGCCGGAATTAGAATTTCTAAACCCATTGGAGTCTCTGAATCCATTATTGTTTCTGGCTGTATTTGTTCTGTATACAGCATTACTCATTCCTGAGCCGCTGTTACCACTTCTCATATAAATTCTGTTATGTCCGCCCCAGTAGCCACCTCCATAACCCCAATATGGGTTACCATAGTAACCACCCCAGAAAGGATCATAATATCCACCCCAGTAAGGAGAATATCCATAACCCCAATATGGGCTTCCCCATCCGAAAGAGCCTCCCCAGCCCCAACCGAATGATCCGCCCCAACCCCATGATAGGCTTGCACCCCAGCCCCAGCCACGGTTCCAGCCCCAATATGGAGAATATCCTCCATACCAGCCTCCAGGGTACCCCCAGGAGTTGTCATAGTAATTGGTTTGAGAACCTGCATACATTCCCCAGTCAGAGTTGGTAGCATTTCCCCAATTAGGATCTACATCACTCCAATCATTATATTTATTTTGCTGTTCTCTCGAATTCGCCTGTGCATTCTGGATGACATTGGAATCCTGATAGTAGTCGTAGTAGTCTCCTACTCTGTTTCCGCCACCATTAATGATAACTCCTTCCGGCAGCGTATCCTTATTAGGGTCATAATATACCCCATCCGTCTCGCTATACCCTCCCATCTGAGCACCACAAGACATAAGCAATAATCCACCTGATATTGCTAATATCCCTTTAGATTTTAGCAGACCAAGCAAATTTTTATGTATATTTCTTTTCATGATAACGTAAAAATTTTTAATTTAAATTATATTTGCAATCTGTACCAAAAATGTACCAATACTGATTAAAAAATCTATCAAAAATAGATTTTTATTTTTAGATAACAATAATGTGCAAAAGTTAAAAAAATTTTAAAAGATAATGGCAAAATTAACCTCAAGAAGCGAAGATTATAGCAAATGGTATAATGAGCTGGTTGTAAAAGCTGACTTAGCTGAAAACTCAGGAGTACGTGGATGTATGGTAATCAAACCGTATGGCTATGCAATCTGGGAAAAAATGCGTGATGAAATGGATAAAAAGTTCAAGGAAACAGGTCACGTGAATGCATACTTCCCGCTTTTTGTGCCCAAGAGCTTATTTGAGGCTGAGGAAAAAAATGCAGAAGGTTTTGCAAAAGAATGTGCAGTGGTTACTCACTACAGATTAAAAACCGATCCTAATAATCCTTCAAAACTGATTGTAGATCCGGATGCAAAACTGGAAGAAGAACTGATTGTTCGTCCTACTTCTGAAGCAATTATCTGGAATACTTATAAAAACTGGATCCAGTCTTATAGAGATCTTCCTATCCTTATCAACCAATGGGCGAACGTTGTACGTTGGGAAATGAGAACCCGTCTGTTCCTTAGAACGGCAGAATTCTTATGGCAGGAAGGACATACCGCTCACGCTACAAAAGATGAAGCTGTAGAAGAGGCTGAGAAAATGAACAAAGTATATGCAGATTTTGCAGAAAACTTTATGGCAATGCCAGTAATTCAGGGATTAAAAACACCTTCTGAAAGATTTGCAGGTGCAGATGAAACCTATTGTATTGAAGCATTAATGCAGGATGGAAAAGCTCTTCAGGCAGGAACGTCTCACTTCTTAGGTCAGAATTTTGCAAAAGCGTTTGATGTAAAATTCACCAACAAAGAAGGAAAAATAGAACACGCATGGGCTACATCTTGGGGAACATCTACCCGTTTGATGGGAGCTTTAATTATGACGCACTCTGATGATTTCGGATTGGTACTGCCTCCTACACTGGCTCCAATTCAGGTCGTGATTGTTCCGATCTTTAAAGGTGAAGAACAATTGGCCCAGATCAGTGAAGTAGCTTTAGATATTCAGGCTAAATTAAAAGCTAAGGGTATTTCTGTGAAATTTGATAACGATACTCAGAACAAACCGGGATGGAAATTCGCTGAATACGAATTGAAAGGTGTTCCGGTAAGAATTGCTATGGGACCAAGAGATCTTGAAAACAATTCTGTGGAAATAGCAAGAAGAGATAACCTGACTAAAGAAGTTCGTTCTATCGAAGGTATTGATGTTTATATTGAGGAGTTATTGAAAACGATTCAGCAGGATATCTATAACAAAGCATTTGAATTCAGAAAAAATAACATCACCAAAGTAGATACTTACGAAGAATTCAAAAAAGTTCTTGAAGAAAAAGGAGGATTTATCTATGCACACTGGGATGGTACAGCTGAAGAAGAAGAGCAGATCAAGGATGAAACGAAGGCTACGATCAGGTGTATTCCTCTGGATAATGACATCGAAGAAGGTATTTCTCTACTTTCCGGAAAACCTTCTAAGAGACGTGTGTTATTCGCAAAAGCGTATTAATAATTTTAACGATTTTAAAAAAAATCGTTAATTTTCAAAGAAATATTCAAAAAAAAATGACATTTGGACGGATTTTTGTTTAAATTTATCTCAACATTAATCAAAAAAATTTATTATTATGTCTTTAAATGTCATTGATTTAATTAAAGGACAATTAGGTCCCGCTTTGGTTTCACAGGCTGCATCACAGTTTGGAGAAAGCGAATCCGGTATTTCTAAAGCAATTGGTGGCTTATTACCTGCTGTAGTAGGTGGTTTAGCCAATAACGCAGACAATCCTGGTGTTTTGGATGCTATTACAAAAGCCTCTTCAAGTGGAATCTTAGGAAATCTATTAGGTGGATCATCTAGTAATCCTATCATCACCACTTTATTATCTTCTCTTTTTGGAGATAAGGTAGGTGGATTAGTAAATTCCATTGCCAGTTTTTCAGGAATCAGCAACAATTCTGCAGGTTCTTTGTTAAATCTGGTTACCGGGGCTACAGTAGGCACAGTAGGAAAATATGCAGCAGACAATAATTTGGGTGCTTCAGGTATTTCCAGCTTACTGAATGATCAGAAAGGCATTATTTCTTCTTTACTGCCGGCAGGTCTTTCTTTGGCTTCCTTTGGATTGGGAGCTGAAAATTGGTTCGGCCAGGCTAAGGAAACAGTTTCTTCAGTAACTTCTACTGCTAAGGACAACATCACTGAAGGTGTAGCTACAGCAAGAGAAAACGTGAGCGAAGGAGCAAGAGAAATAAGAGAACAATTTGAAAATAACAATAATAATAATCAAGGCGGAGGTTCAATCTGGAAATGGTTGCTTCCGCTTTTATTATTAATTGCAGCAGGATATTTCCTTTGGAAACAGTGTGAGAAGAAGCAAACCACAACTACAATGACTTCTACTTCAGACTCCACAGGAACATCTGTAGACACAGCTTCTGCAACAACTTCTACATCAGCTACCACAGCTACTCCTGTAGCGAAAACCGATGAAAACATCGATCTTAACGGAGTAATGCTGAAAGGATACAAAGGCGGTATGGAAGATCAAATGATTGGATTCCTTAAATCTGGAGGGTATAAAAATGCAGCAGATGATGCCGCATTAAAAGACAAATGGTACGATTTCGACCATGTAAACTTCAAAATGGGAAGTTCTACTGAATTAGAGACAGGTTCACAAGGCCAGTTGGATAATTTGGTAGCCATCCTTAAAGCTTTCCCTGATGCAAAAATCAAAATCGGTGGTTATACTGATAAAACAGGAAACGAAGCTTCTAATGTGAAATTATCTCAGGCAAGAGCTGATCACATCAAAGCTGCTTTAGCAAAAGCAGGAGTAGGTGCCCAGGTTCTTGGAGCTGAAGGTTACGGAAGTAAATTTGCTACTGTAGACGCAAAAGCTTCTGATGCAGAAAGAGCTGCTGACAGAAAAATGTCTGTAAGATTCTCTAAATAATCTTTAGAATCAATAAAAATTGAATCCCGGAAATTACTTTCCGGGATTTTTTATGTTCTTATTTTTTGTGTTTACATTTATTTAATTAAATTTGTTAGTCATTTCTAACATTTATGAATTTCAATTTAAAAAACGCCTGGCGAAAAGATAAAACATCCCACTCTTTATCAGAAGTTTATTCTTCTATTAAAGTTCCTAAAAATGCCAGTTTTTGGAGAAAGTACCTTGCTTTTGCAGGGCCGGGGCTTATGATTGCCGTAGGATATATGGATCCGGGAAACTGGGCAACAGATATTGCCGGAGGGGCCCAGTTTGGGTATACCCTACTTTCTGTCATTCTTATTTCCAATATTTTTGCAGTGGTTTTACAGCATTTATCCGTTAAGCTTGGTGTAGTAGCTGAAAGGGATTTGGCGCAGGCCTGTAGAGATCATTTCAATCCTACGACCAATTTTATTCTCTGGGTTTTCTGTGAAATAGCCATTGCTGCCTGTGATCTCGCCGAGGTCATCGGTTCAGCGATTGCCTTAAACCTGCTTTTTCATATTCCATTGACTTGGGGAATTGTGATTACAACTGTAGATGTGTTGGTCATTCTTTTACTTCAGGCCAAAGGATTCCGATGGATTGAGAGTATTGTAGGTGGGCTTATTTTCATAATCCTCACCTGTTTTGCTTATGAAATCGTTATTTCTAAACCTGCTTTTAATGAAATTCTGGGTGGATTGGTTCCTCAAAAAGAGATTATTCAGAATCCGGCCATGCTTTATATTGCTATAGGTATTTTAGGAGCCACTGTAATGCCTCACAATTTATACCTTCACAGCAGTATTGTACAGACTAGGGACTATACCCGCGATACGGAAGGAAAGAAAGAAGCCATCAAATTTGCCACTTTAGACAGCACCGTATCATTGATGCTGGCTTTCTTTATCAATGCTGCCATTCTCATTCTGGCAGCTGCTACATTTCATACTACAGGAAACCAGCATGTAGCTGACATTCATGATGCATATCAGATGTTAACCCCAATTTTAGGGGCTTCAATGGCTAGTATTGCATTTGCAATCGCGTTATTGGCCTCCGGGCAAAACTCAACACTTACCGGAACACTTGCAGGCCAAATCGTCATGGAAGGTTTTTTAAATATTAAACTAAAACCATGGTTACGAAGATTGATAACAAGACTTATTGCAGTTATTCCTGCATTGATTGTTGCTATTCTTTATGGTGAAAAAGGAACAACAGAATTATTGGTTTTAAGCCAGGTTATTCTGTCTATGCAATTAAGTTTTGCAGTGGTTCCACTGGTCATGTTTACCAATGATAAGGCTAAAATGGGGGAATTTGTGAATAAACCGTTCTTAAAGGTTTGCGTATGGATTATCTCAGCGATTATCATTGTTTTAAACCTGTATCTTTTGTATCAGACATTTACAGGAGAACAATAGCAGATATAGGAATTCCTGTTATTCAAGATTCAGAGCAGGATGATTCTAAGTTCAAGGTTTAGCTTTTAAGATTGTCGTCTGTAAATCTAAAATTAGAGTTCATTCTCTTCTTTCTCAGTTTCTTGTCTTTTATCTATTCGTCTATTATCTCACTGTCTATTTGTCTCCGGTTAAAATAGTCAATTTATCTTCTATTATTTTTCTGCCTTAATGTCCTGTTTTTTCCTTTGGCAGAGTCTTTGCGAAACATTCATGTAAATAAATATTGAATTATGGAAAATCAGGATATTAACGAAGAAAGCATCAATAATCAAGAAGATAACAATGTTCAGAATGAGGCGACGTCTCAGGAAAATGTGACAGTTACTCCTTCTGCTGAGGAACTTTTGGCAGAAGAAAAAGACCGTTACATCAGATTATATGCTGAATTCGAAAACTATAAAAAAAGGACTTCTAAGGAGAAAATGGAATTCTTCCAATATGCCAATCAGGATATGATGGTTTCTATGTTGGGCGTTTTGGATGATTTTGAAAGAGCATTAAAAGAAATCGCTAAAAACGGAAATCCGGCTGATCTTCAAGGGGTAGAGCTTATCTATCAGAAATTCAAAAATAAGCTTACTGAAAAAGGACTAAAAGCAATGGAAGTAAATGCTGGCGACAGCTTCAATGTAGACTTCCACGAAGCTATTACTCAAATTCCGGCTCCATCAGAAGAACTGAAAGGGAAAATCGTAGATGTTATTGAAACAGGATATACTTTGAGTGATAAGGTAATCCGTTTTGCAAAAGTAGTAACAGGTAACTAAAATTCATAAATGATAAATGATGAGTGATAATGGATGAATATTTCACTTATTAATTTTTAAAATATCTTTTATCATTTATCAGTAATCAATTATATAATTGTCATGTCAAAAAGAGATTATTACGAGATTCTTGAGATCAGCAAATCTGCATCTGCCGACGAAATAAAGAAAGCATACCGTAAAATGGCCATCAAATTCCACCCGGATAAGAATCCTGGGGATAAGGAGGCTGAAGAAAAATTTAAAGAAGCTGCTGAGGCTTATGAAGTATTGAGCGACGATCAGAAACGTGCCAGATACGACCAGTTCGGTCACGCCGGAATGGGTGGAAATGGAGGTTTCGGAGGCGGAGGCTTCGGAGGCGGAATGAACATGGAGGATATTTTCAGCCAGTTTGGAGATATTTTCGGAGGTGGTTTTGGAGGATTTGGCGGTGGCGGCGGTGGTCGTCAGCAGGTAAAAGGTTCTAATTTAAGAATCAGAATCAAGCTGAACCTTGAGGAAATGGTAAACGGAACTCATAAAACCATTAAAGTAAAAAAAATGAAGATGGCAGAAGGAGCCACTTCAAAAATATGTCCTACCTGTAACGGTTCTGGTGTTCAGCTTAAGGTAATGAACACCATGTTTGGTCAAATGCAGACTCAGACCACATGTGGTACGTGTCAGGGAATCGGAAAGGTAGCTGATAAAATTCCTGCCGGAGCAAATGCCCAGGGTCTTATAAAAGATGAAGAGGAAATCACAATCAATATTCCTGCCGGAGCAAGAGACGGAATTCAGCTTAATGTAAGAGGAAAAGGAAATGACGCTCCGTTTGGAGGAACTCCGGGTGATTTATTAGTTATCATTGAAGAAGAAGTAGATCAAACGATCAAAAGAGAAGGCGATAACCTTCACCAGGAATTGTATGTTTCTTTTGCTGAAGCGGCTTTAGGAACGAAAAAAGAAATTCCTACCGTTGGCGGAAAAGTGAAAATCACGGTGGATCCGGGAACTCAATCCGGAAAAATCTTAAGATTAGCAGGAAAAGGTCTTCCAAGCATTGACAGCTATGGTAAAGGAGACATGTTTATTCACATCAATGTATGGACTCCACAAAAACTTACTAAGGAGCAAAAAGACTTCTTTGAAAAGCAAATGTCCAGCGGAGAAATGGTTGCAGAACCTTCCGGAAAGGAGAAAACTTTTTTTGATAAAGTAAAAGATTTATTCAATTAAATATAGAAAGAGGCTTAGGCCTCTTTTTTTTGTATAAAATTTAAGATTTGGATGTTCACCAGTTAGAGGCCCGACAGAAAATAGATAGTCGGTACTTTACCTTTCGTCCGGGTAGAATTTAAAATTGTCTTCTAATTTTTCAATCATCATATCGCTCATATCTGGATAGTAAAGAAACGGTTATAAAATTACCCAGATCTTACATCAAAAAAATCCTGCATGTTTTTGATGCAGGATTTCTTCTATATGGTAGTGATCGTTTATTTTTTTGCAACTAAAGAATACATTCCTTTTCCTAAAGTGAAGACAGCAACCGCTGCCAATCCGCCAACAATTCCAAGCATAAGCTTTTTCAAAACATCCGGCCAAGCTGGAAGTAATCCATGAAAAAATTCTATTCTATGTAGAAAAATTTCACCAGCAACCATTACTAAGGCAATTGTTCCTACAACTCCTAATATTTTAATAACAATAGGCAAAGCCTTCACTAATATATGCCCAAGCTTTCCAAAAAAACCTTTATCGTTACTTTTCTTTATTAATTTAAACCCTGCATCATCCATCCTTACAATAAGAGCTACAATTCCATAAACTCCAACAGTCGCAATAAATGCAACCAAGCTCGTTACTAAAATCTGTGTAATGAAAGGATGACTTTCTTCCAATACGGTTCCTAAAGCAATAATAACGATCTCGATTGATAAAATAAAATCCGTTGTAATTGCCGATTTTACTTTCTGTTTTTCTATTTCTTCTGAACTTTTTTCTTCTTCTACAATTTCCTCTATAACTTCATGCCCCTTTTTGTGACGATGGAAAAGAAATTCTATTATTTTTTCAACTCCTTCAAAGGCCAGATAGAATCCTCCAAGGATCAACACATAATTAATAGCCGGAGCATACAACCAATTGAGTAAAAAAACGATAGGAAGAATAATCAGTTTATTGATAAATGATCCTTTGGTGATAGCCCATAGAACCGGAATTTCTCTGGAAGAAAGAAAGCCTGTGGCTTTTTCTGCATTTACAGCCAGGTCATCTCCCAAAATTCCTGCTGTTTTTTGTGTAGCTATTTTACTGGTAACCGCTACATCATCCATCAATGCAGCAATATCATCTAAAATTGCAAAAAAGCCTGATGCCATATTTTAATGTTTTTTTAATCTCTGTTAAGTTCAGCAAAAATAAATATTTAATTCCATTTTCTGATTCATAATATGACAATAATTTTAAGAATGATGAGAATCACAAAGGAACTCCCCTTCAATAATTTATATCTTTGTTTAAAATCTATACAATGGATGAAAACTGGGAATCTCAATTACAAGATATCTGGCAGAAGCTTGGAACAATAAACAACGAAGAATTTATTCTACAACTTAAAGATCATATAGCTCTCCTTGTGGATTCACAAGCTATTGCAGATTTTGAAATAGCCTGTGCTTTTGACTCAACCGGACATGAAAAGGAAGCAGAGCCCTTATATAGAAGCGCATTAGATCTGGGGCTATCCGGCTTACGAAGGAGAAGAGCAAGGATTCAACTGGCAAGCACATTGAGAAATAATGGAAAAACAGAAGAAAGCATTCATATTTTGAGAGAAGAAAAAGCAAACTACTCTGATGAACTTAATGATGCTGTGGATTCTTTTCTAGCTCTTTCCCTTTCTTCAGCAGGGGAATATAAAGAGGCATTATCACTAACCTTAAAAGCAATTTCCCAACATTTACCCCGGTATAACCGATCTCTTTATAATTATGCAAATACTTTGCATAAAGAATGATTCTAAAAATTATTTTTTAATAAAAAGAAGCTATCCAACCGACTGAATAACAAAACAAAAACGGATACAAATCATATAATTTCACTAGATTTGCACCTTCTTTTTCTGTACATTTAATCTATGAAAAAGCTCATTCTCAGGTACCATTTTTTCGTTATGGGATGCGTCAGTTTCCTGCTGCAGTCCTGCAATACGAAATTCAGAGTTTGGGTAGGTCCTGATGGCCAGCAGAAGATCTATAACTTAAAATATGGAGAGCATAAAAGACAGAAAATGGATGTTTTTCTTCCTAAAGATTATGCTGTAGATTCTCCTGTGGTGCTTATTGTACATGGTGGAGCCTGGACGCTGGGGAAAAAAGAACATATGATCCAGATCCAGAAAATGCTTTTCCAGAATAAGATCCCAAGTATCAACATGAACTACCGATTGGTTTCTCAAAAGAATAAGATCACTTATAAGCAGCAACTTGAAGATATTAGCCTAGTTGTTGAAAAGTTCAATTCTCTAACGGAAAAAGCGGAACTGCAACCTAACAATTATGTTATTCTTGGTGAAAGTGCAGGTGGACATCTTGCTTTGCTGTACGGCTATCAGCATCCGGATCAGATCAAAAAGATTATTTCTTTAAGCGGTCCTACAGATTTTTACAGTCCTGAATATCTGAATTCCTTTTATTCTAAATATACTTCACCTACTATTCAAAAGGTAGTGGGAACAAAGTTTGACCGTAAAAATATCTCTGAAGCTTTTAAGCAAGCCAGTCCTATTGCCAATATTACCGCTGTTCCTACTCTATTATTCCAGGGAAATCATGACTTTCTGGTCAACCAGCATCAGGGAATTTCTATGGATTCTGCATTAACCCGGTTGAATGTACCCCACAAATTTATCTTTATGGAAAGGACAGGTCATGTGCCGAGATTTTTCAGCAAAAGAAAAAGAGACAGTATTATTTACCCCAATATTCTGGATTGGATCAAAAAATAATCTATTAAGCCAACATAATAAACGAAGGTATACTTATAAATTTTATAGCCACAAATGTACCAATACAAGGATTCGTATATTCGTGGCTAATGAAAAAGGCTATCTCAAAGTGAGGTAGCCTTTATATTTTTAATAGGTTTGAATTCTATTCAAAGTCTTTGTTTTCGTATTTAGAGAAGTCTTCTTTCTTTCCGAACATGAATTTTATAATCACCGGAAGTGTTGTTACCAATACAATCACAATGATGATATATTCTAATTTTTCTTTCAGATTGATACCAAACTGCTCCATGAAAAGCTTATCAAGATAGTGTCCTGCAAAGATCAAAATAAATGACCATAGAACAGCTCCGATGACATTATCCCTCAAGAATTCTTTTTTATCCATTTTTACAATTCCTGCAACAATCGGAGTAAAGGTTCTCACAACCGGCAGGAATCTTGCCATGATAATAGCCAGTGCTCCGTGTTTCTCAAAGAAATCATGTGCCTGATAAAGATATTTCTTCTTAAACAGCATTGAATCCGGTCTTTTGTACAAAGCAGGTCCGGCTTTTCTTCCAAAGTAGTATCCTACTTCATTTCCTATAATAGCAGAAAGTGCCACTCCGGAGGCAAGAATTGTTGTATCTAAGAAATCACTTCCTGTAGAACCAAAGGTCTCTTTGATGATTTCAACTGCGTAAATTCCTGAAACGAACAGTAATGAGTCTCCAGGTAGGAAAAATCCTACAAACAGACCTGTTTCAGCAAAAACAATAAATAAAATAAGCCAAAACCCTCCCATTTTAATATAAAACTCCGGGTTTAATAAATCCTTCCAGCTATTGAAATCTTCCATATATATCGATGAACAACAAAAATAGGTCTAAAATATCTGAAACAAAAATTAATTATAACATTTTAACTAAAATTTCACATGATATTTATAAGTCAAGATCATCATCGGAAACTGCGGTCCCATCGGCCATCAGGAAAGCTTTAAGGAAAGGGGTAAGATTTCCGTTCATTACTGCGTCCACATCTGATGTTTCATGGCCTGAGCGTACATCTTTTACCAATTTGTAAGGATGCATCACATAATTTCTGATCTGGCTTCCCCATTCGATTTTCATTTTGTTAGCTTCAATCTCGTTTCTTGCCTTCATACGCTCTTCCAACTCCATCTCATATAATCTGGAACGTAAAAGCTGCATTGCTTTTTCTTTATTCTGAAGCTGGGAACGGGATTCTGAATTTTCAATGATAATTCCTGTTGGGGCGTGACGAAGACGTACAGCTGTTTCCACCTTGTTTACGTTCTGACCTCCGGCTCCGGAAGACCTCATCGTTTCAAAGGAGATATCAGCAGGGTTGATATTAATTTCAATGGTATCATCTACTAAAGGATAAACATATACGGAAACAAAACTGGTATGACGTTTTGCATTGGAATCAAAAGGTGAAATTCTTACCAATCTGTGAACACCGTTTTCTCCTCTTAAATATCCGAAGGCAAACTCCCCTTCTATTTCAAGGGTAACGGTCTTTACTCCGGCTACATCTCCTGCCTGAAAGTTCAGTTCACGGATCTTGTACCCTTGTTTTTCTGACCACATGGTATACATTCTCATCAGCATGGATGCCCAGTCACAACTTTCTGTTCCTCCGGCTCCGGCAGTGATCTGAAGAACAGCAGAAAGCTCATCACCTTCATTGGAAAGCATATTTTTGAATTCCAGGTCTTCAATTTTTTCCACCAATTGTGGAAACGTTTCATCCAGCTCTTTTTCTGAATCAGGATCTTCTTTAGCAAAATCAGCCAGTACCTGAAGATCTTCAAACTGGGTATGAATCTCATCATAGCCTTCTACCCATTTTTTCTTGGAACGAAGCTGCTTCAGGAAAGCTTCTGCTGTTTTAGGGTTATCCCAAAACTCAGGAGCTGCTGTTTTTTCATCATCATTGGCAATTTCGATCTTCTTTTTTTCAATCTGAAGGTATTTGTGTAATTCTTCAATTCTGGATTGAACTTCTTTTATCTGGTCGTTGTTAATCACGATTCTTTCTTTTTTGCAAAAATAAGGGATTTCTTTCAGAGTGGAAAACTAAGAGTTCAAGGTTTAAGGTTTGATGTTTATAGTTTAAGGTTGTATTCTTCAATATTCTAAAATCACTTCTCTTAAATTTCTTTTCCATCTCCTAATCATCGTCTCCACATTTATTACCTCTTCGTCTATTATTTATGCTCTCTACCTTATCATTTCTCTCACAATCTCCCCAATTTTCGGAGCCAATGCCACTCCCATTCCGGAAAGTCTTACTGCACAAAACTGTCTGTCTGAAATCTGCTTCACAATAGGTGTTTTTTCATTCCCCATAGCCATAATTCCTGACCAGCGAAGAGCAATCTTGAATTCCTGATTAGGAAGAATTACTTCTTTTAAAAAGTTTTCCAGATGGTTTTGAAGGAATTCTGTGGTTTCAAAAGCTGTTGTTTCTTCCGTCTTAAAATCCTGATTTCTTCCGCCACCCAACAATATGCGGTTTCCTAAGTTCCTGAAATAATAAAATCCTTCATCATAATGAAAAGTACCCTTTAATTTTAAATTTTGTATAGGTTCAGTAAGGAGAATCTGGCCTCTTGCAGGAATGATATTTTCTTTCTCCAAAAACTTTGAACTAAATGCATTGGTACAATAAATTAACTGATCTGCTTTTACAGTGAGATTTTCTGAAAGATCAACATTTACTTCATCCGAAGTTTCCTCAATATTTTTAACTTCAGTTCCAAACAAAAACTCAACTTTCAATTCATAGCATTTTTCCAAAAGCTTCTGTAGTAACTTTCCGGAATGCAGACTTCCCTCACATGGGTTTTCAATCAAAAACTGGGATTTACACAACCCAAATTCTTTTATTTTATTCTGCTTCAAAGAGTAAGTTTCCTGAAGCCCTGTTATTGATCGGAGTCTTTCATTAACTTCGTTTATATGGAGTAAAGGTTCATCATTATTCAAAATTTCGTACCCTCCGCTGAGTTCAAAATCTATTTCTTCATTTTTAAAATATCGTCTAATCTTCTGAAGCCCTTCAAACCTCATTGTAACAAGATTCAATGTTTTTTCCCAGCCCATTTTCCGGGAATCAGCAATGACTTCTGTAAGGCTTCCAAAACAGGCAAAACCGGCATTCCGTGTTGAAGCGCCTAATGGAACAGTATTTCTTTCAATAATTAATACAGATTTTTCGGGAGATTTCTCTTTCATGGAAATCGCAGTCCAAAGTCCGGAGAATCCAGCTCCAATAATGACAATATCTCTTTTACGGTAGAAGGTTTCCTGTTCCCAGATGCTGATCATGAGTAATGGGTAATTAGTGATGAATAATTTATGAAATGGACGAAAACGAATAGATGATAGACTGAGAAATGATAGGCTGATACTCGGAGAGGTATTTAAAACCTTACCTTAGTTTTTAGATCGGGGCCACTGAAATGTCATAATCTTAAACTTTGAGTCTCATCTTGTAACCGGGATTCAACTACTCTTCCTTCTCGCCGTTGTGATGAAAACCAATCTCACGTCTGGGTTCTTCAACCACTTTATAAGTTTCAAGCTCCTTTCTTAAAGTCTGGATTCTAAACTGGAATTCGTCAAAATTATTGATGATAACATCTGCTAAAAACCGGGCTATCTGATCAAGGTACTCTTCTGTAAGTTTTGCAGCAGCATCCCGTAAGGCTCCATTGATCAGATTCTGATCAATTTTAAGTTTTTCATTTCGGGTCCTTTGATAAAGGTTTTTGATCCGTTTCTTCAGACTTTGGGTAAAATCAATCAGCATGGTATTGCTAAAAACTTTCATCCTTGAAGAAACATCATGCCAGAAAGGTACTTTATCTGCTTTATTATTTTTAAGAATTTTATAGAGTAACGAATCTTCTTCAAGCCCTCTGGTCATCGCATATAAAATAATTTCCGAACGTTCTGATGCATTGGGCGGAAATATAGGAATCATGACATCAAACCTTCCGGGTGCTAAAATTTCTTCATCAATTTCTGAAACTGAATTGGCTGAACCCACCATTAATACGCCTTCTTTTTCAAATTTTCCGATATAATGAAGAATCAGTTCCTGCGCTTCAAGATTACAGGACGCAATATCATTATCTGCTTTCCTTTGCATCATAATTTCATCAAAATCATCAAGGAAAAGGAGCATTTTATTTTCCTTCATCATATTAAGAAGAAAATCACTGAAATTGATCTGATTTCCGTCAACCAATGAAGTTCCCAGATAGTGCTTTTTAACTTCTTTAAACTGATATCCTATGATTTCAGCAATTTTATTGGCCCAGAAAATCTTACCGCTTCCGGGAGGTCCGTACAAAATAATTCCTGCCGGCTTATTGATTCCCCAGTCTTTGATCTGCTGTGGATTTAAAAACGGTTCAAGCACTGCTGATGTATAGAAAAACAGATCTCTGTACCCTATAAAATCCCTTTGCTGTAAACTGGTTTTATGCCCGAAATAGTCATATACGAACTGATAATTCCCTCCAAGTTTGTTATCTATCCCATAACTTGAAATCGAAGACTTAAAAAAGCCATTATCAAAAATATTAAGATTATTTTCTTTTATCGCTTTTTCAACCTTATCTTTAGGCTGATTGATCACTTCAGCAATCTGTTCCAGCGTTTTACTTTTGTCCAGGTCTTTTTCATATAATCTCAAAAAATCTAAATTTTCGCGGGCAAATTTTTCAAAGTCCTCCTTTACTTCAAAATTTGTACTGATACAGTCTACCAATTCAAGATCAAAATCCTGTATAAACTGTTTGATTGCTTCTGCAGAGACATTCAGTTCTGCGGCGAGTTCAATTAGCTTCATAATTCCCTATTAGTTCTATCAAATTTAATATTTTAATATTAAAAACACCTATGAAAGTGTCTGAATTTAATACCATTTTAATCTAATTATTATCAATCCACCTATCCTTTTTCTTCAACGCTGTTAAATATTGAAGTTCTTTGATCATTTGCTTTTTCATTGTGACATTATTTTATAATTTTATCGAAACGAAGGAAATGAAAAAAATATATTACGTGCCAGGTTTAATCAGTGCTGTACTGATACCCCTTTTATTCTGGTATTATGGAAATCAAAGGGTTCATCCTCAGTATACAGTCATAGATTTGGGAATACCTCTCAAAATCAGGCCCGAAACTCCTTTAGAATATACTTTTGAGCCTTATAGAAACTGGAATTATAAAAAGATCATTGTACAACCTAATACCGCTGTGCAAAACCAACAATATTATATTTCTGAATTAAAAACATTACAGGCAAGAAATGAGAAAGAAACAGGAATTGAATTTGTGATCAATGACAGGAATAGTTATGAAGATTTCATAGCCATTATAAATGTGATGTATCTTTCTAAACAGGAAGTCTTTTGTGCTGACATAGGAACAACAGGCCACATTTTTGCTGTTCATGAATATAGTGACCCTAATGAAGATGTTCGTGAAATTATTTGTGGAACTGAATCCTACATGGATAATTATAAAGAAGAAACTCAATATAAAGGCTTTGACAGATTAAAATCTTTTGCGGAACTTCCAAAGCAGTCTTTTTATATGATTTTCGGTTTTATGCTGTTTTTAAATATATCTATGCTGAGTATTAAAGAAAATCTTCAGATTCACAGAAAAAGGGTAATATGAAAAAGATATACTATGTTCCAGGCCTTATCAGTGCCCTATTAATTCCAATTTTATTCTGGTACTATGGGAGTCAAAAAGCTGAAGAAATGAATGTTTCAGTAATAGATATTGGTCTTCCCGCTAAAATAAAAGACCATAATGACATGTCATATTTCACCTTTGAATCTCTTAGAAATTGGAATTACAAGAAAATAAGAGTATTTTCCGGTACAGCTAAAGAAAATTCAAACTTGTATGTTTCTGAACTAAAAAACCTTCAAAAAAGAAACGAAAAAGAGACAGGAGTTGAGTTTATTTTAGATCAAAATAATACCTATGGTGATTTTGTTTCTCTTCTCAATGATATGTCTATTGCCAAACAAGAGACATATACTTTAGATCTTGAAAAAACAGGGCACCTTTTTGCAATAGTGGAATATAAAGACCCTAATCTCATAGAGCCACCATTTGAATGCCTTCTCTGTAATGATAATATTTCCATATCAGGAGAAGGGCATCATCCAAGTCTTTTTGACAAAATGCAACAAATTTATAAGGGTCTTTCTAAAGATGTATATTACGTTATCTTCGGATTTCTTTTATTTCTGAATATATCCATGCTCAGTATCAGGGAAAGATTTCAATTATCTCTATCAAAATAAAAGGCTGCCCAATGGCAGCCTTCCTTTCACATTACTTTTTATCTAACAACGGAAGATATTTTCCGTATCCTTTTGTTTCCATTTCAGCTTTGGGAATGAACTTCAGGGAAGCACTGTTGATACAGTATCGAAGTCCTCCTTTATCCTCCGGTCCGTCATTGAAGACGTGTCCCAAATGAGCATCACCGGTTTTACTTCTTACCTCTACCCTTGTCATTCCGTTCGTACGATCCATTTTTTCATCAATCAGACTTTTGGTAATTGGTTTTGAGAAGCTTGGCCAACCGCATCCTGATTCAAATTTATCTGTTGAAACAAATAATGGTTCCCCTGTGGTAATGTCTACATAAATTCCTTCACGGGTCTCATTCCAGTATTCATTTTGGAAAGGTCTTTCTGTACCGTTTTCCTGAGTTACACTGTATTGTTCTGCTGTTAATTTGTCTTTTAAAACCTTTTTATCCTGTTTTTGATAAGAGGTTGCTTTGGGAAGTGGATTTGCTTTTTTAGCCATTTCAAAAAGTCCCGGTTCAATATGACAGTAACCGCCTGGGTTTTTATCCAGATAATCCTGATGATAATCTTCAGCTTTATAGAAATTTTTTAAAGGAACAGTTTCCACCACAACTGGTTTGTTGTATCCTTTTGCTAATTTCTGAACTTCGGCTTTTACCAAAGTTTCATCAGCTTTGTCTGTAAAATAAATTCCCGTTCTGTATTGGTCTCCTCTGTCATTTCCCTGTTGATTAAGGCTTGTAGGATCAATGGTTTTAAAATACAGATCAATCAACAGTTTCACATCTACCTGCTCAGGATCATACTTTACTTTTACTGTTTCCGCAAATCCGGTTGTATGGCTTACCACTTCTTCATAAGTAGGATTTTGAGTTTTACCGTTAGCATAGCCAACCTCTGTCCCTACCACTCCACGAATCTGCTGAAAGAAATGCTCTGTTCCCCAGAAACATCCGCCTGCAAAATAAATTTCCCTGACATTCTTATTATCCATAATTTCCTGTTTTTCTTTTTTTACGTTTGTTTCAACGGGCTTATTCTTTTTAAAAAGCCCACTTCCGGCAGCAAAAACTGCGATACCCAGAATAATGCCGAGTACGATTAATATATTTTTCATATTTAGCTTTTTGTTCATTATTTATTTTTTTGTAAGATCATGAATCCAAATCCTAAAAGCATCAGATCCTTCAGTATAAAAAAATCTGTAACAGGAACTCCATCCACTATTTTCCACATTCCCGGAGTCGTAAACAAATAGCTTAACGTCACCAAAAAAGTAGCAATCATACCTATTCCTGCGTACTTTTTTAATACAGCAAATTTCGCACTAAATATCAGTAATAAAGCAATGATAATTTCTATCACTCCGATAAGATTTGACACTGTCTGGACGCTCATAATCTTATATACGAAAAAAGTTAAGAAATGGTTTTCCACCAAAGGTTTTATCGCTGAAGCTTCTGTTGGAGTAAATTTGAAAACCCCTATCCAAAGTAAGATGAGTGCCGCACCGAAAAGCGAAATATAATATCCGAGAGCGTACGCTGATTGATTGTTGCCTGAATTTTGTCCTGTTCCTGTCATTTTTTTAGATTTTGAATGAATACTTTTATTGTTTTTCAAAAGTATAGTCGATGCTATTTCAAAATCCTGACAAAATTTTCTTAGAAATTTAGTTTTTCAATCATTTTATTTTTAAAATCCTGAATTTCAGCTTCATTTATTTCAGCTTCCTTTTCAATAAGTGTCTTTCTGAAAACTTTATCCAGTAATTTTAGCTTTTCATTATAGGCTTTACACCATTTACAAATAGCAATATGAAGGCCCAATTTTCTGTTCTCCTTGGCAGAGATTGTTTGTGCATTACGTTTTTCCATAAGTAAAGTAGCTTCACTGCATGGTAAAAACAATATATGTAGAATTTTTCTTATCATCTCTATAATCTTGAAAACCAGTTAAACTCCAGACATTCTCTCAATTGCATCCGGCTTCTCTGAAGGATCTTCCAAAGATTAGTCGTAGAAACATTCAGTTCCTGACTCACATCGGGGCCTTTTTTTTCTTCAATGTAGTACATTTTGAGTAAAATTTTCCATCTAGCGGGCAATTCTTCAATACATTCTTCAAGCGTTTTATTAAATTCCTGGTTGTCCAGAAGTTCAGATTCTGTTGAAACATTCCAGTCGTTTAATACATCATTATTTTTCCAGGATCCTGTTTCATCAAAAAAATGATCCAGCTTTACATTGGGTTCCGATTTATATTTTTTCCGGTAAAAATCTGCAATTTTTCTCTGAAGAATAGCCATCAGCCAAGTGAGTGGCTGGCTCTTCCCTTCAAAAGAATCATAATTGGAAAAAGCAGCGATGAAAACATCCTGAACGATATCCTGAGCATCTTCATTATTGGAAAGCATATATAATGCCTTCTTCAAAAGCGGTCCGGAATATTGTTCTATCCAGCTTTTCAGAATTTCGTTTTTCATCATTGGAAGTTGTTTTTATCTTACTTCAGATCTTAACGAAGGTAATAAGTTAAATGGAAATGAACAAAATATTCTTGGAATGAATGTTTTTTGTTGGAAAACGCTAGGTCGCGATGATTTGAGATAATGAGTCTGTTTTTAAGGCGCAAAGATTTTATCTACAATAAAATTTCACACTGTTTTTAGAGTAGCCACGAATGCACGAATAATTTTAATTATGTATAAATTCTATGCAAAATCTATGTGATTTAAATAATAGTTTGATTTTTACAACACAGATACATAGAATAAGGTTATTCGTGCATCCGTGGTAAAAAATAACGCAGGATATCATACAAAAATATTTACATCTGGTCATTTAATAAAAACTTAGGAGCCTATATAAGTATATATTTCTAATCACGAATAATTATTATGTCCGGCATTTGATAAAACATCCTTGAAAATATGAAATATTGGATATTAAATCACCTAAAAATCTTAAATTTGCATCTTATCAAAATTTGATATTAAAAAAAAGCAAAAGCAATACTATGACATCACAAGAGATACGTCAAAAATTTTTAGACTATTTTAAAAGTAAGGAGCACCTTATCGTTCCTTCAGCTCCTATTGTGCTGAAAGACGACCCTACCCTTATGTTTTCCAACTCAGGAATGACGCAGTTCAAGGATTTTTTCCTTGGCTACAAAACACCTACGGCCCCAAGAATTGCCGATACACAAAAGTGTTTAAGAGTTTCAGGAAAACATAATGATTTGGATGATGTAGGTAGAGATACTTACCACCATACCATGTTTGAAATGTTGGGGAACTGGTCTTTCGGGGATTACTTCAAAAAGGAGGCTATTGCTTTTGCCTGGGAATTACTGACTGAAGTATACGGAATACCAAAAGATAATTTATATGTAACGATTTTCGAAGGTGATCAATCTGAAAACCTTAACAGAGACCAAGATGCTTATGATTTCTGGAAATCTCATATTGCTGAGGATAGAATCATCAACGGAAATAAGAAAGACAACTTCTGGGAAATGGGCGCAAGCGGACCTTGTGGACCTTGTTCAGAAATCCATATCGATTTAAGAACTCCAGAAGAAAAAGCTAAAGTTTCTGGTTTGGAACTGGTGAACAACGATCACCCTCAAGTGGTGGAAGTCTGGAATCTCGTTTTCATGGAATTTAACAGAAAAGCAGATGGTTCTCTGGAAAAATTACCTGCTCAACATGTAGATACAGGAATGGGCTTTGAGCGTCTTTGTATGGCGCTTCAAGGGAAATCTTCCAACTATGACACTGATGTTTTCACTCCGCTCATTGCGAAGGTTGAAGAACTTTCAGGGAAAAAATATACCGGAATTTTAGAAGATGAAAAAGATATTGCAATTCGTGTAGTTGTTGATCACATCAGAGCTGTCTCTTTTGCGATTGCAGACGGACAATTGCCTTCAAACGGAGGAGCTGGCTATGTTATCAGAAGAATTTTGAGAAGAGGAATTTCTTATTCTTATCGATTCTTAGATATGAAAGAACCTTTCCTTTACAAATTGGTTGCTGTTCTTCAGGAACAAATGGGAACTTTCTTCCCTGAGCTTGAAAAGCAGGGAGCTTTGGTAACAGAAGTTATCAAAAGTGAAGAAGATTCATTCTTAAAAACTATTGAAAATGGTCTGATCAGAGTTGATAAACTGATTCAACAGACTATTGCTGATAATCTGAAAGTATTATCAAGCGAAGAGGTTTTCGAATTATATGATACTTACGGTTTCCCTGATGACTTAACGAGAATTATCGCTGAGGAAAAAGGATTAACCATTGATGAAAAAGGATTTGAAGCTGAAATGGAGAAGCAAAAGCTTCGTTCAAAAGTGAGTTCTACTAAGAAAGTCTATGACTGGGTTATTGTAGAAGAAAAGCCTGAAACATTCGTTGGATATGATCAGATTGAGGCTGAAACCTATATTACAAGATACAGAAAGATAGAAAATAAAGACGGTGAATTTTATCAGGTAGTACTGAGCAACTCTCCTTTCTACCCTGAAGGTGGTGGACAGGTTGGAGATACAGGAGTTCTTGAAAATGCTACAGAAAGCTTCGAAGTATTGGAAACTAAAAAAGAAAATGGTCTGATCATTTCTTTAATCAACGGTCTTCCTAAAGATGCAGGTGCTCTTTTCTATGCTAAAGTAAATGCAACTGACAGAAAGAACTCTCAGGGTAATCACTCTGTAACTCACCTTTTACATGAGGCATTAAGAGATGTTCTGGGAACTCACGTAGAGCAAAAAGGTTCTTACGTAGGTCCTGATTATCTGCGTTTCGACTTCTCTCATTTTAATAAAATGACTGAAGAAGAAATCGCTTTAATTGAAGAAAAAGTAAACCACAAGATCAAAGAAAGCATTGCATTACAGGAATTCAGAAGCATCCCAATTAAGGAAGCTTTAGAAAAAGGAGCAATGGCTTTATTTGGTGAAAAATATGGTGACAATGTGAGAATGATCCAATTCGGAAGTTCTAAGGAACTTTGTGGAGGGACTCACGTAAAAAACACCAGCGAAATCGGTCATTTCAAAATCACTTCCGAAGGTTCTGCAGCAGCAGGAATCAGAAGAATTGAAGCCATTTCAGGAGACAAATCTGAAGAATACTTCAAAGGTCTTGAAAAACAGATCATTGAACTTTCTCAATTATTAAAGTCTAAAGATGTTGTAAGATCTATTGAGAAATTAATCGAAGAAAATACATCATTAAAGACTGAAGTAGAAGCCTTTAAAAAAGAAAAGGCAAAAGGAGAAATCGGTGACTGGAAAAATGCTTATGAGCAGAAAGGTAACAAACAGCTATTAGTAAAAAAGACTTCTTTAGATGCTGGCTCTGTTAAAGATATCGTATTCCAGTTGAAGAAAGAGATTCCAACTTCGGTAACGATCATTCTTTCTGATGCGGATGGTAAACCAATGATCACGGTAGGAGTTTCTGATGATCTGGCAGCAGATTATCAGGCAGGAGCTATTGTAAAGGATCTTGCTAAAGAAATCCAAGGTGGTGGAGGTGGAAATCCTGGCTTCGCAACAGCTGGAGGTAAAAACCTTGATGGATTGGAAAATGCTTATCAGAAAGCTTTGAATATTTAATAAAAAATAATTCAACATATTGAAAAACACCTGAATGAATTCATTCAGGTGTTTTTTATTTATATCCATTCTAATTATTGACTATTCCTTAACAAACCATTACATAATCTTAAACTATTTGTTTTCTCCCCGTAAAGTCTAATTAACACTATGTACTTAGTTTTGTCATAATCGAAATTCAAAAAAATTAATTATGAAAATTAATAAAACTATTGGAGCCCTAGTCTTTGCAGCACTTGTTTTTCAAGGCTGTAATGATGATGATAACGGGGATCAAAACAACCCTGTCAATGACAAGGTCAAGATTGAAAATTTTTCTAAAGAGTCCGCTTTTGTTTATGGGATGACGGGTTTTGAAAACTTAAATATTACCACACTTATTTCCAGTTCTGATGTTCTTTCAGGTTCTCCTGATTTCGTTTTCGGAGGACAGCCTGACGGAATGGGAATCATGAAAGATCCTAACTCAGACGGTTACCTGATGATTACCAACCATGAGATCAAGCAGTCTGTATCTAGAGTATATCTGGATAAAACTTTCAGACCTGTAAAAGGAGAATATATTTTAAATGGATCCGGAGGAATGACAAGATTATGTTCTGCTACCCTAGCGACCCCTGAAATTCATGGCTTCAGTGCATTCCTTACTGCCGGAGAATCTGGTGAAGAAAGTATGGTTCATGCTCTGAATCCATTGGCACCAGCATCTCAGGCATCGGATAAAACCAGAGTAAAACCGGCTTTAGGAAAAGCTTCTATGGAAAATGCAGTTCCACTTCCTAAGGATGTTTCCAATGGAAAATCTTATATTCTGATTGGCGAAGACCAGTCTTATTCTTCTTCTCACCAGTCTGCAGGACAGCTGATCATGTATGTTGCCAATACTCAGGGAGATCTGGATAACGGTAAACTGTATGCTCTTAAAAGAACCAACAATAATTATACTGAAACGGATATGACGAAAGGAAACAACTACGACGTAGAGTTTGTTGAGATTCCTAACGCTAAAAACCTTACCGGAGCTCAGATTAATCAGAAAAACATTGATAATAATGCGATCCGTTTTTCAAGGGTTGAAGATGTGGACTACAGAAAAGGAGCAGGAAAAGGAAGAGAAATCTACTTTACCGCTACCGGAGAATCTTCTGATGGGGTAAGTCCAAAACCTGGATTAACGATGTGGGGAAGAGTTTACAAACTTGTGCTTAACTCCAGCAATATGCTGACAGGAAAATTAGAAGTAGTTGCAGAGGGAGATTCTAACCCAGGAAATAACCTGATCAATCCTGATAATTTATGTGTAACTGAAAACTATGTTTACATCCAGGAAGATGGAGATTCATATTATAAGGCTGCAAATCATGATTCTCATATCTGGCAATTGAATATTGCAACAAAGCAATATAAGCCATGGCTGAATATGAAACATAACAGAGGTAATGCTGCATGGAACACGGCATACAACCAATCCGGAGATCTTCAGAAATTCGGTTCCTGGGAATATGGAGCAATGGTTGATATTTCTGATATCATCAGGGTTCCTAATACATTTGCCGTTAATATCCACTCTCACACATGGCAGCTGGATAAATTTAAAAATCCTGACGGTTCTGCAATCAACACCAACAAAGAAGGTGGACAAATTGTAATTATCAGAAACGTAGAAAAATAGTTTTAATTACTCCTATTAATCCAAGTATCAACAGAAGATCTCTGTTGATACTTTTTCATACTTATGAAGAAACTTTCAAAATATCCGATACTTCTTCTTTTATATTCCGCAACAGCTCTTTTTGTCCTTTCATATTGTAAAAGAGAAAAGCAGCAGCCGGTATATGAAGATCTGGGTTCTGTAAAAAACAGGATCACAACCATCAATACTGATTTTGAAAAACAGATCAATGAACTGAAAACCCTGGTTTCCAAAGACTCTGATGAAAAACTTCTCCAGAAGAAGTTTGAGAGTATCAGAAAGACCTACAAAAAAATGGAATGGGCCATAGAATACTTTCTTCCCCACTCTGCCAGATTTATTAACGGGCCGGCGCTTCCTGAAATAGAAATGGATGAACACACAGAAATAGAACCTGAAGGGCTGCAGGTTCTGGAAGAAATGCTGTATCCCTATCAGAAAGAAAATAAAGATGAGATAAACAGGATGCTCAGCAAACTCATCAATAAAAGCAATACCATAAAAACCAATTTCCAGGTTATCACCGTCAGTAAAGATCAGGTTTTTGATGCTTTGAGACAGGAAGCTTTCAGAATTTCCAGTCTGGGAATTTCAGGTTTTGACACCCCCATTTCCGGAGTATTTTTAAAGGAAATTCCTTCTTCCCTGGAAGGTATTAAAGAAACGTTGGAGCAGATATCAACTGACAGATCAAAAGACAAAGCTCTAAAAAGTATTATAACGGAAATCAATGCTGCCACTGAAGTCCTGAAAAAAAATACAGACAAGAATACATTCGATTACATAAGTTTTATACCGGATCATCTCAATAAAATCACCGATCTGATGCTTGATTTTAAAAATCAGGAAAAAATCCCTGATGTAGAAGTTACGACTGCCTTAAACAAAAATGCAGCTACTTTTTTCTCTAAAAATGCCTTCAACCCTAATGCTTTCACTCCAGGAAAAGAATATGCTTTTTCTGAAGAAAAAGCAACTCTCGGACATCAGCTTTTTAATGACCCTATTTTATCAAATAACAACAACCGCAGCTGTGCAACCTGTCACATTCCTGAAAAAGCATTTACTGATGGCCTTGCGAAATCTATGTCACTTGAAAATTCAGAACTTACAAGGAATGCTCCTTCTCTCAACTATGCCGGGTTTCAGCATGGTCAGTTTTGGGATATGAGGAAAGATGATCTGGAAGGGCAAAGCTCAGATGTTATCTCTAATAAAGAAGAAATGCACGGTGATTTAAATGTTATTCTTGCCAAAATTAACCAGGATAGAAATTATCAGGCTGCATTTAAAAAGATTTATCATTCACAAAAAACTGAGGTGTGGCAGCTTCAGAATGTATTGGCAAGTTATATACGTTCTTTAGCAAAATTCAATTCCAATTTTGATGAATACATGCGGGGAAATAAATCGGCGATGAGTGAAAACCAGAAACGAGGGTTTAATCTTTTTGTAGGAAAAGCTCAATGTGCAATATGCCATTTCATTCCTTTGTTCAATGGTACCGTTCCCCCTACTTTCAAAAAAACAGAACAGGAAGTGTTGGGAACAGCTACGAATGGAGAAAATAAAACATTTGACAATGACCTGGGAAGAGGAAAATTTCATGAAACGGTGGCTTCACTACAGCATTCTTTCAAAACTCCTACCCTCAGAAACATTAATAAAACTGCACCTTACATTCACAATGGAGGTTATAAAACTTTGAAAGAAGTCATGAACTTTTATAATAAAGGCGGTGGAAAAGGTTTTGGATTTAAAGTAGAAAACCAGACCCTTTCTGATGCTCCGCTGCAACTGACCGAACCTGAAATAAATAATATTATTGAATTTATGAGGGCTTTAGATGATCGGTAAACAATCCAACCTCCAAAAAACGATAAAAACTCCTGAGCAGATAGAATTCGGGAGTTTTTTTATTGGAAATTCTCGAAAAATACAGAAACACCATCTGAAGTCAGAATTTCAATCAGCTGTTTTAGGAAAACATCCATCCTTATATTAGATTAAATCAATGTTATACTGTGTTAAAAACTTTTCTACCACAATAAATATCATTATTTTTGACATAGTTTTTTTACATGAAAAGGGGTTTACAGTTATTATTTTTCCTGATATGCTTTCTGGGGTATTCACAGCTGAAAATTAAAGTTGTTGACGGCTCCACTCAAAAGCCAGTCTCCAATGCCAAGGTTTTCTGTGGTACTACCATTCTTGGCTATACCAATACTCTGGGAGTCCTGGAGTTTAAAACAGCATGCCAGAATATTGAGGTTGAAGCTGAATCTTTCCAAAAAGAAACCACAACTGTAGAAAGCAGTATGGAGGTTTCTCTAAATAAAAAATCTTCAAAGACCACCAATATTGAAATGGTAGTGATTGAAGATAAAAGTGATCCGAGAGCTTTGGAAATCCTGAAAAAGGTCAACAAACTATTCAACGAGAATTCTCCTAAAAGCTTAGGCTCCTATGCTTATAAATCGTACGAAAAGATCTCTCTGGACATTGATGAAGACAGTCTTTCTCAATTTAACCAGTATTTTAACGATTTAAATTTCTTCAAGAAAAAGAGGGAAAAAGACTCACTGAATAACATCAATGCAAGGAAAATATTTGCGAAAAGCAAACTCTTTCTCTGGGAAAGAGCACAGGAGTTTTTATACTCTAAAAAATATGGTGAAAAGATCAATATTCTAGATAACAGGATTTCAGGACTGAAACAGCCGGTCTATGAAATGATTGCCCTTCAGCAAAGCAACAGGGATATTGTCCCTGAACAGGTAAAACCTGAAAACAGGGGGCTTTACAGGTACTTCCTTTCTGATACCATCGAACTTGACGGAAGAAAAAACTTTGTGATCCGCTTCCGTGAGGTCAATTATAAAAATCCTGACAAAAAAAGAAAATATACCGGAGCCATCTACATAGATACTGAAACCTACGGGATCAAAAAAATTGAAAACTTCAGTAAAAACAAGAATGACGGAATTATTACCAGCACCTGGATTTTCTACAACAACAAATGGTTTCTTGCCCATGAAAAGACCAAACTTAAAATGGGTAAAATGGCCATGGACGATAAGGAACATGCAGACAAAAAGGACAAAAAAAGCTTTGGAACTTATGCTTTTCTTACCTCAAAATATTTTGATTTTCAATCTCCCATTGAAGAAAAAGCCAAGGACTTCAAAGGATATACTTTTGATGTAAAAAGCATTGACGGGCATTCTCTTGACCGATACAGAACCGAGCCTCTTACTGAAAGGGAGAAGAATACCTATAAAACTGTTGACAGTTTAGGTAAAAAATATAAAATTGACAGCAAAGCGCAGATCATTTCCGGGCTGCTTAACGGGCAGATCAGAGTAGGTGTCGTAGATTTTGCCGTAGATGAAATTGCAAACTTTAACTCGTACGAAGGATTCAGATTGGGATTAAAAGCTAAGATCAATGAAAACTTCAACCCTTACTTCTCTCCGGATTATTATTTTGCGTATGGTGTAAAAGACCGAAGATGGAAATACGGAATGGGAATAGATATTAAAACAACTTTGGAAAAGAATTCCTTTTTCAGATTTGACTTTTATGATGATGTAACCGCTTCTGGTGAGTTCTACAGAAGACTCTGGAACTTTAAGATGAGAATGATGAATTTTGGAAATAATCTTAATAATGATAAGTATTTCCACTTCAAAGGAGCATCATTATCTTATCTGAATGACGTAACGAATGGTCTCACCCTTGCCTTAGCCGTAAGAAGAAATATTGAAGAAGCTCAGTTTGATTACCAATTCAGGGATGGCGGAGCTTCCTTTAAGAATTTCAACACGTTGTTTACCTTAAAATATTCACCTAATTCAACCAATATTATGACCCCTCAGGGAAAATCCCTGATCGATCAGAAATATCCGGAGCTGTATTTTAACTATGAACAAAGCTACAAAATGGCAGGCGGAAGCTTCAATTATTCCCGTTTTGATGCGCTTTTTGTACATAATTTCAAGACCGCCATCGGAACAACAGGTTTCAGACTGTACGGAGGAGTGGTTTTGGGAGAAGCTCCAATCTGGAAGAATTTCACAATGAACGGACTGGCATCACCTGGCAAAGATTTTAATTTTAACCTTACTTCATTCCTTGGATTTGCTACATTGGAGGGGGGAAAATACTATAATGATAAATTTGTCGCGTATTATTTCACGCACAAACTGCCTTTGTATTTCAAGAGTTTCGGACATAATGTTTCCAGTTTTGATTTTGTACTTCGCGGAACGATTGGAGATATGAAACACCCGGAATACCATCAGTTCAGGTTTAAAGAATTAGATCACCTGTATCAGGAAGTAGGATTGGAATGGAATAACTTCCTCTCCAGCTACTTCAACCTGGGATTATTCTACAGAGTAGGTTATTATGCTACTCCACAATTCAAACAGAATTTTGCCATTCAGTTTAAATTAAAATTCCTGGAATTTTAAGCAAAAAAATTACACATATCATTAACATGCAAAGAATAGAAATAAAAGCGGAAGCCTTTTTTGAATTATTAAAATTAAAAGACACTTCCATGTGGGTTATTTTCTCACAGATGATTGACGGAAATGAAAAAGAAATTATATTTTTAGACAGCGAGGACAAGATTCTTTTCAACTATATTTTACCTACTGATGCAGAGAAACTGGAAGAGGACAGAAAAGAATTCTCAAAACAGTTTGCCGACAAACTTGGCAGTTTAAATTAAAAGCTGATGAATAAGAACTATATTTTTTCATTGCTGGGGCTTCTTGTCTTCAGTATCGGAAACGCCCAGGGCTACAAAAAGCCACTGGTATCAGCTATTAAAGAAACGGATCTCAGAAAGGATATGTATGAAATGGCCGCCGATCAGTTCTGGGGTCGTGAAGCAGGAACACTGGATGAGTTGAAAGTATCTATGTGGCTGGCTGATAAAGCTAAAGAAACCGGAATGAAACCTGCGGGTGACAACGATACTTTTTTCCAGTTTTTTGAGATGTACAGACATCAGACGACTCCGCAAAGCACCCTGAAAATCGGAGATACCTCGCTACAATTGTGGAAAGATTTCCTTGTTGCAGAACCTGTAAATGCTTCGTTAGATGCAGAAATTGTATACGCCGGGAATACAGAACCCGAAGATCTTTCTAAGCTAAACCTTAAAGGAAAAGTTCTTGCTATCTATGCTTCTGATAAAAACATTGATAAGGAGATGACTCTTTTTGTAAGAAGATATCCCGGATTTGTAAGAACAAAATATTACAATAAAGCGAATGAACTGGGAGCAAAAGCTATCATTTTCATTACGGATGATATTTCTGAAAAAAGCTGGGTGGAAGTACTTCCTCAAATGACCAGAGGCAGCTATGGTGTAGAAGGATTAAGAGAGAAAATCACCAATAATATCCCTGTTCTCTGGATCAAGAGAGAGAATGCCAACTGGGTAAAAAACAATCCTAAAGTTTCTCTTAGCCTGATGACTGAAACGTACAAATATCCTTCAGTAAATATCATTGGGAAAATTGAAGGGACAGACCCTGTCCTTAAAAACGAATATGTTCTGCTGAGCGGGCATCAGGATCACGACGGAATCAGACATCCTGTAAAAAACGACACGATCTATAATGGTGCTGATGACAATGCCAGTACCTGTGTTGCGATGCTGGCCATGGCAAGAGCTTATAAAAAGCAGCCGGGAAAAAGAAGTATTCTGTTTGTCTTCCATGGTGCTGAAGAAAGAGGTTTATTAGGTTCGAGATGGCATGCTGCCCATCCTGTAGTTCCGAAAGAGAAAATTGTAGCCGTACTGAACGGTGATATGATCGGAAGAAATGATAATAATGAGGCTGCTTTATTAGGAGGAAACGCCCCTCACAAAAACTCTGAAGAGCTTGTAAAAATGGCTGAAGATGCCAATAATGAAAGTACAAAGTTCAAGTATTTAAAAGATTGGGATTCTCCGAATCATGCTGAATATTTTTATTTCAGAAGTGATCATCTTCCGTATGCTAAAATTGGGATTCCGGCAGTGTTTTTTACCAGTGTACTGCATGACCAATACCACACTCCGCAGGATGAATCTGAAAACATCAACTACAAAAAGCTGTATAAAATGACGGAATGGATGTACAGAACATCCTGGAAAGTAGCTAATGAGACTGAACGTCCGAAAGTTATTTCGAATTTTACGCTTGAAAGATAAAATGACCAAATCCGGTTCACGAATGTGAACCGGATTTTTCTTGTTTTAATGCCACGAATACACGAATAAAATCATTAGTGCATTCATGGCTAATAAAAATATGGTGAGATTTTAGACTCATCTTTATAACAATTAAATCAGCAGATTCATCAAAGACGGATCGTTATTAAGATAGTTCACAAAAAAATCCTGCTTTTTCATCTTGTCCATGAGTGGAGTGAAATCTTCTTTTTGTTTTAATGCAATTCCTACCACAGCGATCCCCTTTTCTTTTGAATTTTTCTGAGTATATTCAAAAAAAGTAATATCATCATTAGGTCCGAGCACATCCATAACAAAGGCCTTCAAAGCTCCGGGACGCTGAGGAAACCTCACAAGAAAATAATGCTTTAAGTTGGAATACAGCAAAGCTTTTTCCTTAATTTCTTCCATTCTGGTGATATCATTATTGCTTCCACTGATAATACATACTACATTTTTACCCTGTATCTGATCTTTATATTTTTCTAATGCAGCCACAGAAAGGGCACCTGCCGGTTCCGCAACGATAGCATCTTTGTTATATAAGGAAAGGATCGTTTCACACACAAGCCCCTCTTCTACTGTCACCATATCATGCAATGTATTTTTGCACAGTTCAAAAGTGAGATTGCCTACCTGCTGTACTGCGGCACCATCTACAAAACGGCTGATTTTTTCAAGGTGTACAGGTTTTCCGGCTTCAAGGGCTTTTTTCATGCTTGCCGCAGCTGAAGGTTCTACCCCGATAATTTTGGTTTGGGGAGACAGTTCCTTAAATACGGAACAAACACCTGCTGCCAAGCCACCACCACCAATGGGAACAAAAAGATAATCAATAGGGGCTTCTGCCTGATCCAGAATTTCCAGTGCCGTTGTAGCCTGCCCTTCAATGATCGCAGGATCATCAAAGGGATGAATGAATATTCCATCCTGTTCATTACAAAACCTCATCGCAGCTTCTTTTGCTTCATCAAAGGTATCTCCATACAGGATAATTTCAATATCATCACCACCAAACATCCTGACCTGCTCCAATTTTTGTCCGGGAGTGGGTAAAGGCATAAAAATAGTTCCTTTCACTTTCATCATATGGCATGCAAAAGCAACCCCCTGAGCGTGATTTCCGGCACTGGCACAAACAATTCCTCTGGAAAGCTCTTCCTGGGACATCGTTGTCATTTTATTGTAAGCACCTCGAATTTTATAAGATCTTACCCGTTGAAGATCTTCTCTTTTAAAGTATATTTTTGCATTATAAGCCCCTGACAAATTATTATTAACAGCCAAAGGGGTTTTGATACACACATTTTTAAGTCTTTCTGCTGCTTTATAAACAGTATCCAACATGGATAAATCAGTTTCTCCCGTCCTCATTTTTCTTTATGTATTAATTATTCTCCGGTCTCAGGCTGCGTACAGTTTTTCCTGCCCTCCACATTTCACTTTCTCTCAGCTCTGTTAATTCAACCTCCAGTTTTTCTCTGTAATCAGGCTTGCTGTTACTGTCAATTGATCTTTGGGCTTCATTTCCCGCGGCAACATTATCATACAATTCCTCAAATAAAGGAGAAGTGGCATCTCTGAAACGCTTCCACCAATCCAAAGCACCTCTTTGAGCGGTTGTACTGCAATTGGCATACATCCAGTCCATTCCGTTTTCTGCTACTAACGGCATAAGGGATTGGGTAAGTTCTTCCACAGTTTCATTAAATGCTTCTGAAGGACTGTGTCCGTTTTTCCTTAATACATCGTATTGTGCCGCAAATATTCCCTGTACTGCTCCCATCAATGTTCCTCTTTCTCCGGCAAGATCGCTGTATACTTCTTTTTTAAAATCTGTTTCAAATAAATATCCGCTTCCTATCGCAATTCCCAGAGCGGTTACTCTCTCTCTGGCTTTTCCTGTGGCGTCCTGATAAACGGCAAAACTACTGTTCAGACCTCTGTCCTGAAGGAACATTCTTCTTAATGAAGTTCCTGATCCCTTGGGAGCTACCAGAAAAACATCTACATCTGCCGGAGGAACAATTCCGGTACGTTCACTAAAGGTAATTCCAAAGCCATGTGAGAAGTACAATGCTTTTCCGGGTGTAAGATGCTGCTTTACTTTGGGCCAATATTCAATTTGTGCAGCATCACTCAGAAGGTAACAGATAATTGTTCCTTTCTCTAAAGCTTCTTCTATTTCAAATAATGTTTCACCCGGTACAAACCCGTCTGCCACAGCTTTATCCCAGGATTTCGAATTCTTTCTCTGCCCTACGATTACATTAACGCCATTATCTTTCTGATTAAGCGCCTGCCCTGGTCCCTGTACTCCGTAACCAATGACAGCCACTACTTCATCTTTTAATACTTCCTGAGCTTTTTTTAATGGAAATTCTTCTCTTGTTACTACATTTTCTTCTACTCCTCCGAAATTTAATTTTGCCATTTTCTATAATTTAATTTTGTTATTTATAATTTTAATTTTCTACTTAACTAGCATGTTCTATTGCTGTGAAATATGGATTCCTGTGATAATGAACCTCCAATATATCTACCTGTTTTTCCATTTGTCTGGTGATCTTCTGAACAGATTCCTCTGTTTCCCTGATGGTGATCACAAACTTTCTTATATTCTCTGTTTCAACAGGGCCCATATTGAAATTCACCATGGAAATCCTTCTTCTTGAGAAAATAGCATTGATCCTACTGATCAGCCCCAAACAATCCTCTGTATAGGCTGTTATCGTATACTCTTTATGTTCTTTTTTCATATTTTTCTGTTTACTTTACTGTTGATTATTCAATACAATTTCTGAAACACTCTTTCCCTGTGGAATCATCGGAAATACATTATGTTTTTTTCCTGTCATAACCTCCAGCAGGAACGCCCCTTTATGAGTAAGCATTTCTCTAAGTGCTTCTTTAAGATCTTCTCTTTGTGTAATTTTTCTTCCGGAAATATGATATCCGCCTGCCACCTGTACAAACTCCGGACTCTGGATATCTACAGAAGAATAGCGCTCTTCATGGAACAGCTCCTGCCACTGCCTTACCATTCCCAGATAACTGTTATTCAGAATTAAAATTTTAACCTCCGGACGATACTGCATGATGGTTCCCAACTCCTGAATATTCATTTGGGCACCTCCATCTCCCATCACTGCGATCACCGGAAGCTCACGTTCTCCATAAACAGCTCCTATTGCAGCAGGAAGGCAGAATCCCATCGTTCCCAATCCTCCGCTGGTAACATTAGTTCTTGGAAATTTAAATTCTGAATACCGGCAGGTTACCATCTGGTGTTGTCCCACATCTGTTACAATAACAGCCTTTCCCATCGTCATTTCATTAAGATACCGGATCACCTCTCCCATTGTAATTTCTTCTTCTGTAGGAAACAGTTCATCATTAATCAGATTAATATTTTCTGTCTCAAGACAATCTTTAAATTTTTGATGCCATTCCGGATGTTCTCTTTTTTGAATCACCGTTGTAAGAAGAGGCAAAGTTTCTTTACAGTTTCCAAGAACCGGAACATCCACTTTTACATTTTTATTGATCTCTGCTTTATCAATATCCAGATGAATGATCTTTGCCTGTTTCGCATACTGATCCAGCCTTCCGGTCACGCGGTCATCAAAGCGCATTCCTATTGCAATCAGGACATCACATTGGTTGGTAAGGATATTAGGTCCGTAATTTCCATGCATTCCTACCATCCCTACAGCTTGAGGGTGATCTGTAGGAAGAACACCCATTCCTAAAACAGTCCATGCTACCGGAATTCCGGATTTTTCTGCAAATTTCAAAAATTCCTTTTCTGCCTTCCCCAGCGTAATTCCCTGTCCTGCAATAATGAACGGACGTTCGGCCTGGTTAATGAGTTCCCCTGCCTGTTCAATATTTTCCAACGATGGAATCGGGTCAGGTGTATAACTTCTTAAAGAATCGCAGGGAGTATATTCTTTGTATGATACTTTCTGTAACTGAGCATTTTTTGTCACATCAATGAGTACCGGCCCCGGGCGTCCTGATCTGGCGATATAAAATGCTTTAGCCAGAACTTCCGGAAGCTCATTGGCATCAGTCACCTGATAATTCCATTTGGTAACCGGGCTGGTGATATTCATAACATCTATTTCCTGAAAAGCATCTGTTCCTAAAAGATGTTCAAAAACCTGTCCCGTGATACATACAAGCGGAGTATTATCCAGTAAAGCATCTGCTAATCCTGTCACAAGGTTTGTAGCTCCCGGGCCGCTGGTTGCCATTACCACTCCTACTTTTCCGGATACTCTTGCCAATCCCTGTGCTGCATGTACTGCTGCCTGCTCGTGGCGGACAAGAATATGCTCCAGCTGATCTTTATAATCATAAAGCGCATCATAAATGGGAATAATAGCACCTCCGGGATACCCAAAAACAGTCTTTACTCCTTCCCCAAGAAATGCCTCAAGAATAATCCGGCTTCCGCTCAGTTCTGTTTCTGTTGATCGATTTAAATTCTTCATGATGTTTGATTTTAAATTTCATCCGTTACACAGCCTTCAGCTGCAGATGATACCGTTAATGCATATTTATAGAGCAATCCTTTTTTAACTTTCAGAGCAGGCTTTTGCCAGCCTTGTTTTCTTTTTTCAATTTCTTCCTCTGAAACTTTAAGCTGTATGGTGTTATGTACAGCATCTATTTCAATAAGGTCATTATCTTCTACAAAGGCAATCAGCCCGCCTTCATGAGCTTCGGGAGTGATATGCCCCACAACAAAACCATGAGTTCCGCCACTGAATCTACCATCTGTAATTAAAGCTACACTGCTTCCCAACCCTGCACCGATTAAAGCACTGGTAGGTTTCAGCATCTCAGGCATTCCGGGAGCTCCTTTTGGCCCTTCATTACGAATTACAATGACATCACCCTTTTGTACGGTTCCATTTTCTATTCCTTTGATGAGGTTTTTCTCCCCATCAAATACACGGGCTTTCCCTACAAAGCGCTCTCCTTCTTTACCTGTTATTTTGGCAACACTTCCTTTTTCTGCAAGATTTCCGTACAGAATTCTCAAATGTCCGGTAGGCTTTATGGGGTTTGATAATGGTCTTATAATTTTCTGAGTATTAAAATCCAGTGTTGGGACATGTTCTAAGTTTTCGGCTAATGTTTTCCCGGTAACAGTAAGGCAATCTCCATGTAACAAACCTTCTTCCAACAAATATTTCATTACGGCAGGTATTCCGCCATGCTCATGTAAATCCTGCATCAGATATTTCCCACTTGGTTTAAGATCTGCCAGCATTGGCGTGCAGTCACTCATCGTTTGAAAATCATCCTGAGTAAGAGCTACTTCTACACTTTTGGCCATTGCTATAAAATGAAGAACGGCATTGGTACTGCCTCCTAAAACAACGATTACACGAAGTGCATTTTCAAAAGCCTTTCTCGTCATAATGTCTGAAGGTTTAATATCTTTTTCCAAAAGCGTCTTCAGATATTTTCCTGCCTGCATACATTCTTCCTGTTTTTCTTTGCTTAAAGCCGGATTAGAAGATGAATACGGAAGACTCATTCCCAACGCTTCTATTGCAGAAGCCATCGTATTCGCGGTATACATTCCTCCACATGCGCCTGCACCTGGACAGGAATTTCTGACTACCCCATCAAAATCTTCTTCTGAGATTTCACCTGCTATCTTTTTCCCTAAAGCCTCAAAAGCTGAAACAATATTCAATGTTTCTCCTTTATAGCATCCAGGGGCTATGGTTCCACCATATACCATCAGTGAGGGTCTATTTAGCCTTCCCATCGCTATGATTGTTCCCGGCATATTTTTATCACAGCCAGGTAGCGCAATAAGCCCGTCGTAATATTGTGCTCCGCAGATCGCTTCAATACTGTCTGCAATGACATCTCTGCTTACAAGTGAGTAACGCATTCCATCTGTACCATTACTCATCCCGTCACTTACTCCAATTGTATTAAAAATTAATCCCGCTAATCCATGGTCCCAGGTTCCTTTTTTCACTACCCTGGCCAGATCGTTGAGGTGCATATTGCAGGTGTTTCCGTCATATCCCATACTGGCAATTCCGACTTGTGCCTTATGCATATCCTCTTCTGTAAAGCCTATCCCATACAGCATTGCTTTTGCAGCGGGCTGTTCGCTATTCTGCGTGAATGTTTTTGAATATTTATTTAACATATTATCCTGCATTTTCTACTCTTATTATCTCTTAAAATGACATTTATTTACTTAATTCTGATTCAAAACTACAGCTTGTAATATTTTCTTCATTTCTGATTTTCATGAAAACTACAATATCCAACTGTTTACAAAAAAGACTCAACCATCTAAAAATCAATTGTTTATATTTTTAAAATTTACAATGACAGAACTCTTACTAATTTCAAATAAGCCTGCTGTACTTTTTCACTTGCTGTATCTTCCCATCTCCTGGTAAAAGGAATATCATCCATTGAATCCAGGGCTACAATTTCAGCGGCAGTACCGCAGAAAAAAGCTGCATCAGCACCTCTCATTTCTTCAGGTTTAAAAAGGGTTTCTTTAACGGGAATATCCAATTCATTACATATTTCAAAAACTGTCTGACGTGTAATTCCCGGAAGAATACTGCCTTTTGCCGGAGTAAATAATGTTCCCTCTTTTTCATAAAAGACATTGGCTCCCGAGCTTTCTGCTACATTCCCGTTCTCATCCAATACCAAAGCTTCATCATAACCTTTGTCTTTCGCATCCTGACAGGCCAGAATAGAATTCACGTAATGTCCGCCGACTTTGGCTTCTACTTTAAAAGCTTTTGGATTGGGGCGCTGAAACTCTGATGTCATGATCTTCATTTTATCTGCCAGATAACCGTTATTCCACTCCCAGGCTAATAAGGACAGATAGGATTCTTTACCTTTTGAAAGGGACATATTGGGAGAACAGGTCACCAAAGGACGGATATAAGCGTCTGAGAAACCGTTTTTTTCCAGCAGTTCATAAGTAAGATCTGTAAGCTGATCTACTGAATAATTGAAGGGAATATGCATCAGTTCTGCGGATCTTTTCAATCTTTCATAATGTTCTTTTGCTTTAAAAATCTTTGTTCCGTGGGCTGTACTGTAAGATTTGATTCCTTCAAAAACAGAATATCCATAGTGAAGAGATTGCCCGTAAAGATTGGTTCCTGCGTCTTTGGCTTTCATGAAGTTTCCATCAAAATAGATGACCGTGTCGTCGTTGTAATACATGTTATAGTGGGGGTTAAAAATTTAAGAAATGGGAATAAAAAAAGCCCTCTCACAGTGTGAGAGGGCTCAATATATGTACAGTCATACATCTTCCGTCTCACACACGTAAGGGAATAATAATGACGATAATAATTACTGCGAATAACTGATACATACCTGTACTTTAAAAATTAAAATAAAAAAAGCCGCTTCAAAATGAAACGGCTTATATATAATTTAAATAAAAATCTATTTTAAAATGCCGTTTCCTTACTGTTGTAAATGACAACAGCTGCAATAGAAATGACAATAATATTTTTCTGATTCGTAAAATTCATACTGCAAATGTATAAACTTTTTAAAAACCCACAAGTTTTTTTATCACTTTTTATTTTTTCTGTAAAAAATGACTGATTGTTTCTTTTGCTTCAGCCACATCATGAACTCTTATAATTTTGGCTCCCTGCTCCAGAACTTTCATGTGTAATTTCTGTGTTTCCTCATTGATATCAAGTGGAGATTTCCCAAGCGGTTTATAGATAAATGATTTCCTTGAAATACCGATCAGTAAAGGAAATTTCCCAAACCCAAAATATTCAACCTCGTTGATCATTTTCATCTGATCTTCTACTGTTTTTCCAAAGCCGAAACCGGGGTCTAAAATGATATCTTTTACTCCTTTTTGTAGCAATTCATTCGTTTTTTCAGAAAAATATCTGTTAACCTCCAATGTTATATCTTCAAACTTAACTTTATCATGCATAGTTTTATAAGACGGATTGATATGCATCAAAATGTACGGAAGCTTGGTTTCTGCTGCTGTATCAAACATTTTTTCATCATACTGCCCACCAGAAATATCATTAATCATATCTATACCTTCATTGAAGCCGAACCTTACTGTTTCTGCGTAAAATGTATCCAAAGAAATCAATGCTTCCGGAAATTCTTTTTTGATATTAGAAATCACATTTCCAATCCTGTTAATTTCCTGTTCACTGTTCAGAAATTCAGCGTTTGGGCGGGTGGATTGCGGGCCAATATCAAGAATTTCTGCTCCATCATTTAACAGTTTCTCTGCATGTTTTAATGCCAGTTTTTCATCATTAAACTTTCCTCCATCTGAGAATGAATCCGGAGTCAAATTCAGGATTCCCATGATCTTTGGAGTGTCTAATTGTACTAGCCTGCCATTACAGTTGACAGAGTAAGTTTGAGGGTTTGAGGGTTCGAGCGCTTTAGAGTTTGAAAACATAAGAAGTCTATAAATGATTTTATGTACTGCAAAATTAGTGATTTGCACTTGAAATAGGAGGCTAATAGCCAGAAATCAGATCATCTCAATTACTTATTTTTCACTCGATACTTTCACACTCTCTTACACTCCTACCCTAAAACCCTACAACTCTCAAACATGATTCCCCTCAGACCCGTTTCATAAACAAAACCGAATTCGTATATTTGGAAGATTAAGAAATTTTATGTCAAAAACATCAGTACAGTTCGAGAAAATTATCAGTCAGTGTCGTGATCTTTTCAGTAAAAAGTTACAGGATTACGGACCGGCGTGGAGGGTTTTAAGACCGAGTTCCATTACGGATCAGATTTATATTAAAGTCAACAGAATCCGTACGCTGCAAATGACTGATGTAAAAATGGTGGATGAAAGTGAGGAAGATGAATTTATCGCGATTGTCAATTACTCTATCATTGGGCTTATTCAGCTTGAAAAAGGACTTTCCAATGATTTTAATGAAAATAAGGAAGAAATTTTAAGTCTGTATGACAAATATTCCCGGGAAGCTCAGGCTTTAATGGAAAGAAAAAACCATGATTACGGGGAAGCATGGAGAGATATGAGAATCTCTTCTATTACAGATTTGATTTATCAGAAAGTATTAAGAACTAAACAGATTGAAGACAATCAGGGAAAAACCATCGTATCTGAGGGCCTTGATGCCAACTATTTCGATATGCTGAATTATGCTGTTTTCTGTCTGATTAAATTCTCTGAACAAAAAAACCAATTCGAACCCAAAACTATTTAACATGATCAAAGGTTTATTACGCTTTATTATCGCTGTCATTTTTATCCTTTCCGGCTTTGTAAAAGCTGTGGATCTGGTAGGATTCTCTTTCAAAATGGAGGAATATTTTTCACCTGCAGTCTTCAATATGCCGTTTTTTGAAAAATTTGCCCTGCTGTTTTCAATTATCGTTGTTGTACTGGAGCTTTTCCTCGGATTTATGCTGCTGCTGAAAATGAAGCTTAAATTTACCTTATCAGCTCTAATTGCACTTTGTGTGTTCTTTGGCTTCCTTACCTTTTATTCCGCTTATTTCAATGTGGTTACAGATTGTGGATGCTTCGGAGATGCTATTAAATTTACCCCTTGGCAGAGTTTCTTTAAAGATGTTGCTCTTCTTATGGGACTGATCATTCTGTTTGTCCTGTACAAAAAAGATTTCCGTAAAACGGATGAATATGGCAGTAGCAGAAAAGAATCTACAGGAAAGTTCAAATATTATATTTTCGCGGCATTTTCTCTGGTAATGATCTACATTATGGCTCAGGGAATTATGCATGAACCTATGATTGATTTCCGTGATTATAAAATCGGGACAGATATCAAAGGGGAAAAGGAAAAGATCAATAAAAATCCATCCGAATACAAAACTTTTTATTCTCTTAAAAATCAGAAAACAAATGAAGTTTTAAAGGTGAATCAGGATGAGTATATCAAGGAAACAAAATACTGGGCAGAAGGTTCTCCATGGAAAATTGAAGAAGGAAAAAATGAATCTGTACTTGTAAAAGAAGGTTATAAATCTGAGATTGTAAAATTCAAGATTGAAGATCCTACAGGAATGGAACTTACTGACGAGATCATTAAAGCTCCAAAAGCTATTCTTGTATTTTCTTACCATCCGAAAGAAGTTTCTGCAGATCTTCTTCAAAAGGTAGAAGCTAAAGTAAATGCTCAGAAAGGGACACTTATCTATGGTGTTTCAACGGATCAGAATACTTTTAAAACGATTAAAAATGCCATGATGGACGGCACTGCTATTAAAACCATTGCAAGGAGCAACCCGTTTGTACTGGTTCTTCAAAATGGAAAAATTATTGATAAACAGCCTGCAAAGGACTATGTAAAATAAATGGGAATAGTCCGTTTTGCTTCACAAGTGGATGGTCAATTTCAAAAGATAAAGACTAAAACTTATAAAGACCAGACTATACCTTTAAACACTAAACTTAATTTTAAAACTTATGCAAAAATCAAATAAATCTATCGCCGGTTACCACTTATTAATGATCCTTTCTTCTGTAGACGGAGAGTTTGCTCCTGAAGAAGGAATGTTGGTACAGCAATATCTGGCTGATGAATTCCCATTCAGAATGAACCTTGACAATGAGCTTGAAACATTGGCTCTTTTACAGCCTGAAGAATGGAAAGATCACTTTGAATTTCATGGAAGATGTTTCCTAGATGATTCTACAAAAGATGAACGTGTAAAATTTGCTCAGTTTGCCAAGTCTCTGATTAAAGCAGACAACAAGGTCACTGAAGAAGAACACACCTTCTACGTTTTGCTGAAAAACTTATGGGGATTATAATTCCTTCCTAAATCAAAAAATACCATGAAAAAAATTTATCTAGGACTATTAGTAATGAGTGCATCTACATTTCAATCTCAGAAATTTCCGGACCTGAAAGCTCCTGTTGCAGAAAAACAGGAACACATCAGAGAAATCCATGGTGATAAGGTCAATGATCCTTATTACTGGATGATCGATTATTTTAAAAAAGGAAAAGATTCTACCAAAGTTGTTGATTATTTAAAAGCTGAAAACACCTATTGGGAAGGGATGATGAAAGATACAGAACCTTTCAGAGAAAAGCTTTTTCAGGAGATGAAAGCCAGAATTAAGGAAAAAGATGAATCTGTTCCGGTTTTCAAAAACGGATATTATTATTACACCCGTACAGAAGCAGGAAAACAGTATTTTAAGTATTGTAGAAAAAAAGGAAGTCTTACGGCTCCAGAAGAAATTCTTTTGGATGTTGACAAACAGGCTGAAGGGCATTCCTATTATTCTGCTTCAGGCTTCACGATCAGTCCGGATAATACAAAACTTATTTATGGTGTGGATGATGTATCCCGAAGACAGTATAAATTATTTTTAAAAGATCTGTCAACAGGAAAAACCATTGATCTCGGTATTAAAAATACAACAGGATCAGCTACATGGGCGAATGATAACAAAACGATATTTTATACTTCAAAGAACCCGGAAACTCTTTTAACAGAAAAGATTTTCAGACACACTCTGGGAACTGATTCTTCAAAGGATGCCCTAGTATATGAGGAAAAGGATAAAACCAACTATATTGGTGTAGGAAAATCTAAGAATGAGAAATTTATTATGATCTATTCTCAGGCTACCACCTCTTCTGAAACCAGATATCTTGATGCCAATGAACCCAACGGAACATTTAAGGTTTTTCAGCCTAGAATAAATGATGTCCTGTATGATGTTACTCCACTGGAAGATAAATTTTTAATTACCACCAATAAGGATGCTCTTAACTTTAAAGTTGTAGAAACACCTTTAAATAAAACAGGCGTTGAGAACTGGAAAGATTTTATCCCTCACAGAAAAGAGGTTCTGATGGAAGGAATTACTGAGTTCAAAAATTACCTGGTGTTCAGTGAAAGACAAAACGGGCTTTCTCAATTGGTGATTTATGACAGAAAAACAGGTAAAAATGATTTTCTAAAATTTGATGAAGCAGCTTACACTGTTTATCCATCAGGAAATCCTGAGTATAATACAGATAATTTCCGTTTCGGATATACGTCTATGATTACACCAAGTTCTCAGTATGAACAGGATTTAAAAACAGGCAAAAGAAATCTTTTGAAACAGCAGGAAGTTCTGGGTGGCTATAACAAAGATCTTTATACAACAGAAAGGCTTTTTGCTACTGCAAAAGATGGAACCCGGATTCCAATATCTATTGTTTACAAAAAAGGATTAAAAAAAGAAGGGAGCAATCCACTTCTTCTTTATGCTTATGGTTCATACGGAAGTTCTATGGATGCTACATTCAGCAGTACAAGATTAAGTCTTCTGGACAGAGGTTTTGCCTATGCTATTGCTCACATCCGCGGCGGCCAGGAAATGGGAAGACAATGGTATGAAGACGGGAAAATGATGAAAAAGAAAAACACATTTACCGATTTCATTGATGCAGGAGAATATCTTGTGAAAGAAAAATATACCTCGCCTAAACATTTATATGCTCAGGGCGGAAGTGCCGGAGGATTGTTAATGGGAGCTATCGCTAATATGAGCCCTAGTCTTTGGAATGGTGTGATTTCGCAGGTTCCTTTTGTAGATGTTATCAATACCATGCTTGATACCAGTATTCCTTTGACAACCAATGAGTATGACGAATGGGGTAACCCCAACAATAAAGAGGCTTACCTCTATATGAAATCTTACTCCCCTTACGAAAATATCGAAAAGAAAAACTATCCGAATCTATTGGTAACAACGGGTCTTCATGATTCTCAGGTTCAGTATTTTGAACCTGCAAAATGGGTAGCCAAACTGAGAGATATGAAAACAGATAAAAACGTATTATTATTAAAAACAGACATGGAATATGGCCATGGCGGAGCTTCCGGAAGATTTGATTATCTGAAGGATCTGGCTTTGGTGTATGCTTTTATGTTTAAATTGGAAGGGATTAATAAATAAGTCTCTCGCAGATTTTGCAGATAACGCAGATTGATACTTTATGACAGAAAATGAAATTTCATATATTGTACGAAAGTCTGTTTTCAAAGTTTATAATCAGCTAGGTCCTGGTTTGCTTGAATCTGTGTATCAAAAAATTCTCATCTACGAATTAGAAGAAAATGGATTGAGCGTTAAGTCTGAAGTTTTACTTCCTGTTTATTATGACAATAAAAAATTTGATATCAATTTTAAAATTGACATTTTAGTGGAAGATAAAGTTATTTTAGAATTAAAATCTGTAAAAGAGCTGGATAATGTTTATTATAAACAATTATATACTTATTTGAGATTGTCAGACAAAAAACTGGGGCTATTAATTAACTTTAATACAACCAATATTTTAGATAATATAAAAAGAGTGGTCAATAATCTGTAAAGATCTATTAAAACTACATTTATCTGCGAAATCAAACTAATCTGCGAGAGAAAAAAATAATACATGCAGATTTTGCAGATAACGCAGATGTAAAGTAAAAATTTAATTAAAAAGTAAAATAAATCAATATAAATCTTATGAGAAGAAAAATAGTTGCAGGCAACTGGAAAATGAACAAAAATGTAATTGATGCACAACAATTAATGATTCAATTGCTAAGCTATAAAAACAATAATGCTACGAACTGTGAGGTTTGGATCGCTCCTCCATCTTTATACTTAATGATGGCTAAAGATATCTTTGAAAAGGATGAAATTGGAGTATTCTCTCAGGACATGAGCGAGCACGAAAGTGGTGCTTATACAGGAGAAATCTCTGCTGATATGCTGGAATCTATCGATGCTACAGGTTCATTGATCGGACACTCTGAAAGAAGACAATACCACGGAGAAACAGATTCTCACTGCAACAGAAAAGTAAAATTAGCTTTAGATAAAGGTCTTACCCCAATCTATTGTAACGGGGAAACACTTGAACAAAGAAAAGCGGGTCAACACCTTGAAGTGGTTAAAAATCAAACTGAAGTAGCTCTTTTTACTCTTTCAGCAGAAGAGATCAAAAAGGTAGTTATCGCTTACGAACCGGTTTGGGCGATCGGAACAGGGGAAACAGCAAGCCCGGAGCAGGCTCAGGAAATTCACGCACACATCAGAAATACGATTGCTACTAAATACGGACAGGAAGTAGCAGATGAGGTTTCTATCCTTTACGGAGGTTCTGTGAAACCGGATAATGCTAAAGAAATCTTCTCTCAGCCTGATATTGATGGAGGTCTGATTGGAGGTGCTGCTTTGAAATTAGAGGATTTCTCTAAAATTATTGAGGGTTTCAATTAAAAGATGTAACATAAAAAAAGGCGGTCTCTAAAAGATAACATAGTACTCCAGGAATCTACTAAATGGCAAAAGCTATCAGCCGGATGACTACGAGAAACATTATTTTTTTGAGACCGCTTTTTTATTATAAAAACCTATATTTACATTTGTTTTGATTTTTAGAAAAAATTAGTTGGGGCCAAGGATAGGAAGTGAAGAAATTCTGAAGATTTTTATTTTTTTATACATCACTTAAAACTACTTAAATGGATTTTTTAAAAACGATCGCTATCATATCTGTTTTTATATTATTCCTTCTTATTTTCTTTTTATTGACCATAAAATCTACTAAAAAGCTTTCCAATCAACTTTTTGCAGGATATCTTTTTCTGACATCTATTGATGTTGCCGGAGTTTTCATTGCTGAACCTATCATTAGCATTTATCCAAATTTAGAGATTTTCAGATGGACTGTCATATTATTGAACATTCCCCTATTCTACTTGTATGTTTTATCACTTTGCTATAATGATTTTCAATTAAAAAGTAAATTTCTGTTACATACAATTCCTTTTATCGTTATCAACCTTTTGTTGGCTTCAGGAATTTATGGAGCTGATGATATTGAAAAAAAGTATTTCTTCAAACATCATCATCAAACCTTTGAAATGATTATTTTCCAATATTTGATAGAAATCCAGTATTTAGTTTATACTATTTTCATTTTCATGATTTTGAGAAGAACCCGAAATCTCTATCTCCAAAATCAATCTTATTCTGCCAATTTAGTATTTAAATGGTTGTTTCAAATAACCTTACTTTTTACAGCTGTTCATTATTTTGCAACCTTTAAAAATATATTGAGATATACCGATGATCATCAACTTCTGATTTTCATTAATGGATTTCTGGATATCATTGCATTAATTGTCACCAGCTGGTTTGTTTTAAAAGCATTAAAATATCCTGAATTTTTTAGAGGAGTTGATACTCAGTTACAGATCATAAACGACTTAAAAGGTGAAATACCTCCGAAGATCAAATCAGAAGACCAACAAAAGATCAACGATAACAGGATCAATTTCCAAATCGAATTACTGAACAGATATATGGTAGAAGAAAAGCCATATTTAGATCCAGCTCTTACAGTTCAAAACCTTGCAGCGCAAATGAATATGCCCACCCGGGAATTGTCCGTTTTAATTAACTCAAATATGAACCAGCATTTTTTTGATTTTGTGAATACATACCGCATCGAAAATGCAATGGAATTATTAAAAAATCACTCTAAAAAAGATTGCACTGTTTTAGAAATCTTATACCAGGTTGGCTTTAATTCAAAATCATCATTTAATACTGCATTTAAAAAATATACTACTTTAACCCCTACAGAGTACAGAAATACCTTTTATAAAGCAAATTGATCAACCCCTTTTTATTTGGTTCGACTTTTTAAAATCGGTCGCTTTTCGGAAGATAATAATTCAAATTTGTCTGCTATAAAACAGAGACTATTTTGTCTCACATAACAAACAAAAGAATTATGAAAACAAAGAAAGCATTTTTCACCTTATTATTTTTAGGAATAAGCATTTGGGGATTTGGACAAGACACAATAAGGCTAAAACCTTATATTGAAAACATGAAAACTGTAGAGGTAATTATTGAAGGGGAAAAGTATAATTTCCTTTTTGATACCGGGGGAGGTGGGACTCTTATTTCTCCAGAGATCGCAAATCATTTTAATAAAAAAATATATGGAAGTGCTACAGGTTTTAGAATGAGCGGAGAAATTATTAAAGTTCAAAAGTCAGATCATATCTCAATGACTATTGGTTCTCAAAAAATCGACCATCCAACAGTAGGTGTTCTAGATATTATGACTATTCTGCCAAAAGAATTCCCCAAAATAGATGGTGTTATTTCTTTAAAATCATTTACTGATCATATTCTTACGCTCAATCTTGCTAAAAATACTATTATTATCGAGAGTCATTCTTCATCAAAAAAGGCAATACATAGGAAACATCTAGTTTCCAGCAGATTTGCCAATGGTCTGGAAGCTACTGAACTTAATATTTTTTTAAATATTCCAAAAGCCAATCAGTCATACTGGTTTCTTCTTGATTCCGGAAACAGCGGGCCTTTACTTTTATCTACAGAAACTGCTGCAACTTGGAAACTATCAAAAGACAAGGATCAAATGAATTCTGAGACTCCATTTATTATTGGAAAAAAATCATTTACCTCAAAGTCATTTACAAGAGATATTATTTATGATGGCGTGCTCAATTTTGAGGCCATGTGCAGCTATATTTTTACAATTGATTTTAAAAATAACAGAGTTTGGATTGAATAGGCTGAACAAACACCACCTTTCTTCCAAATATCTTTTATTTTCTAAACTAATTATCAAGGTCAATAATAATAAAAAGCGGCGGAATAAATCCGCCGCTTTCCGTTAAAAAAATCTAATTATTGAATATCGACTATATACATAGTTCCTTTGTCTACCTTCCCTGTTTTAGGAAGTATTTTTGCTTTAGGATTTCCGTTTCCATCATCTACTACCCCAAAGTCATCATCATTGAAAACAGCCAGTTTATTGTTTCCTAAATAAACAATTCCCTCAAATTTATCGTGCTCATATCCTAGTTTAGCAACCAGGTCTACCGCTAGTTTTTTAGAAACAGGTTTAATTCCTGCGTTGGCAAGTTCATCCCAGGTACACTGTTCCAACGCTTTTCCGTTTACTTTCATTCCGTCTACAGCTGCAAGGTCAGTTCCGGTAACATCCGTTGCATCACTTAAGTTGATTCTGTATACCTTTTTAATTCCGCCCTGTGTCCCGAAATTACCATCTCTTTCAATCACTAGGAATTCATTATTCCCTAATGCCGTAATGTCACAAACAGAATCCGAAGCTCCACCATCCTGCTTATACAGATATTGTTTCGTTTTTCCAGTACTGATATCGAAAGTTACGATTCTCGTTAAGGTTGTGTTCGTTGCCAAAGCTTTTGAAGGCACCAACATCATGGACTGTATTGTCCCCACCAATGTTTTCCCGTCCGGAGTTATACAAAGACCTTCCATTCCTCTGTTGGCTCTTCTTTTAGCTAAAACGGCAGGTAATTTTCTACTTCCTGTATTTACCCCAATCGGGCTTATTCTTTCCAGCTCTACTCCATCAGCACTATAATGAACAATGTGCGGTCCGTATTCATCAGAAACCCAGAATGTACCATCTGATGCAGCTACAATACTTTCACTGTCTAAGCCATATTTATCCGTTCCCAGAACATTTCCTGATGCATCATAAGCTACTTCACCTGTACTTCCCATTCCTACTGGGTTTGGAAGTCCTGTAATAGGCTGTCCGGATGGATTTTTAAGTTTAATATATTTGATTACTTCTACATTCCCTTCAGCATTAATTTTAAAATGCATAATGGTTGGAGTAAAATTGGGAGTTAAAAATTTTTTACCATTCTGATAATCTGTATTCGGACCACGGTCTGTAATCACATAAAACTCCCCTTTTCTTGTAGGGTGAGCAGCAGCTCCTGAGCCAAATCCACCATTAATCACAGCTACTCCGTTTATTGTTGCCAAAGTAGAAAATGGAAATTCCTGCGGAAGTTTAGAATAATTAACATCCTGGTTATTTACATTATTTTCATCATCTTTACATGACCATAATACAGTCATCATCAAAGCAGATAATAGTAATTTTTTCATATTAACTTTTATGGCGCGAAAGTATAACTTGATTATAAACTGATCTTGAATGCAATGATAATTGTATTTTAACAATAGAACCTAAAGATGAATTCAGTATAAACAACAAAAATTCAGATTTAACTTAAAAATCCGAACACATAAACCCAATCCATTACCAATCAATAAATTCAAATTCAGAAAATACAATTAACCTTTAATAAAAGGTTAAAACAGGTATGTAATTCACAAAATAGGCATCAAAAATTTATATGATATATTTGCGGTCTTTAAGGTTGAACACTGTTCATAATAGGGAATTAAGTGAGAATATTATTCAAATCTTGAGCTGTACCCGCAACTGTAAGCTGTTTACCTGTAGCTGTATGATACCACTGGACCAAAATCCGGGAAGGTTAGCTATAGGATGCGAGCCAGGAGACCTGCCTTGAATAAACTTTTAATTTTAGAATCAGACTATACCAGTCTCTTCCTATTAATAAGTTTCGGGAATAAAACTTTAATTTAATTATATTATGAGAAAAATCTATTTTTTTTTCTTACTGCTTTGTACGCAGTTTTTCTTCGCTCAATTCACAGAAAATGACATTAAGTTTTGGGTGGGAACCGGTTCTAAAAAGGCCTATTTCATTGCTGATTTTAATGACAACAACACGCCTAATTCTTATGTTTGGGGCTATCGTTTTGATGATGATAATTTAATGGCGGAAGATATGGTTAATGCTATTGTAGAAGCAGAGCCTAAAATAGAGGCTGACATTCCTTCAGGGTTCCTGTACAGCTTCACATACAATCATCATACTCCAAGTACAGATGACTACTGGATTACCTGGTCGGGACCTAATGCAGGGAATATGTCCAATCAAAATAATGGTGTAGGCTATACTGCTTTAACAGACGGACTATGGTTTGGAATAACCTATGGAATGGATGAAATTGATACCCCACCATCAACTCCAGTACCCGCTTACAGTTCCCAATGGTATACTTCATCACAAATTACCCATTGGATTGGAACAGGAACCAATAAAAGTCTTGTAGTGGTAGATTTTGGAACTAATAATTCTAATGATCAAGCCAATTCATTTGTTTTTGGAATTCAGTATAATGGCAGTATAACAGCGGAACAGGCTCTGCAGCTTATCCAGTCACAAGCTTCCTATTTCAATTTCACTTCCAGCAATAACCAAATTTCCAATCTATCACTCAATACCTTCACAGGAAATAACTCCGGAACAGAAAACTGGAAATTATACACCGGAGAAGACCTTTCTAGCTGGCAGAAAAAAACTGATCTCAGCCAGATACAATTGAGTAACAATATATGGTTAGGATTAAGTTTCGGACAAAGAAGACCTTTCACACCAACTGAGGCACATAACGCTACATTATCGGTGGCTTCAGCAAACAAGAAAGCATTATTCAATATTTATCCAAATCCAACAAGTGATTTTATTCAGATTGAAACTCCTGAAAATATCAAAGAAGTCAATATTTATTCTTCTTTAGGACAGAAAGTGATGACTACTCAGACATCTAAGATTAATGTTACATCTTTAAATACCGGTGTATACTGGGTTGAGGTTAAAACTAAGAGTGGTTCTACTGTACATAAGATTGTGAAGAAGTAAAGAGGGAGATGGTAAACCACCCCGTCAAAAATTCTTTGAATTTTCGACACCCCTCCATCGGAGGAGAATATCACGTCTTCAATTTTGATATTTCTTCGTTATAGCAATCCGCTATGAAACGTACAATAAAAATTCGTGTATTCGCCGCAAACAAAAAAACGCATCCAAGTTGGATGCGTTTTTCATTATGATTATACAATCAATTATTTTTTCTCTGTAGATCTTTGAAGAACCTCATCTACCATACCGTAGCTTTTAGCTTCTTCGGAAGTCATCCAGTAATCTCTGTCGGAAGATTTCTCTACCCACTCGTAAGTCTGTCCTGAATGATGAGCAATAATGTCATAAAGCTCCTGCTTCAATTTCAACATCTCTCTTAAGTTGATCTCCATATCGGAAGCTACTCCCTGAGCACCTCCTGAAGGCTGGTGAATCATTACTCTTGAATGTTTAAGCGCAGAACGCTTTCCTTTTTCTCCTGCAACCAATAATACGGCTCCCATAGAAGCAGCCATTCCTGTACAGATTGTCGCTACATCCGGCTTAATGATCTGCATGGTGTCATAAATACCTAAACCGGCATATACACTTCCACCAGGAGAATTGATATAGATCTGAATATCTTTAGACGGATCTGCACTTTCCAGGAATAAAAGCTGAGCAGTAACGATATTCGCTACCTGATCGTCAATTCCAGTTCCCAGGAAGATAATTCTATCCATCATCAGACGGGAAAAAACGTCCATCTGAGCAACGTTTAATCTTCTTTCTTCCATGATGTACGGAGTTAAATTCGTTGGGCCATACATTCCCATATACTGATCGGTAGCCAGACCGTTGTTTCCTAAATGTTTTACAGAGAAATCTCTGAATTCCTTTTTAATGTCCATATTGATATTATGTATTATTTTAAAATATTTCCGAAGTTTAAATTACAATATTTATTCCTAAAATTTTATAGGACTTTTTGTCATAGAATCCGGAATCCTTTTGTCTTTAAACTATCTTTTCCGATCTACATAGATTCCCTTGATCGGGGAATACTCAATGATATTACTCAATCGGATGGAAGCCTGCTTCAGTAAAGTAATTTTTTTGATCAGCTCAAAGTACTTTACTTCATCAGCCCCACTGTATTGATCCAGCTCGCCCGCCGTTTCCTTAATCAGATAATCAATATATCTGTATTTATGTAGCAAAACATCACCCTGGATCTGATCTGCAACATTATCTCCGTAATTGGGTGGATAAATATTTCTGGACGCCCAATTTTCAAGCTCATCCAAAGGAATCAGCGCATCCACAACCTTTGTCGTAATTTCTTCATCCATAAAAGATACAAAAAAGTTTCCACTTCTCAATTCATCTTTCTGAATTCCTTCTTTGACCTGATTGATAATAATCTCATTTCCTTTAACTAAAAATGTATATTGTTCCTCTTCAAAGTGATGAATAATTTCTTCAATAACTGTTATCTGATATTCTTCATTATTTTCATTTTTCCTTTTAAGAACAATATCTCCAAATGCTAACATATGCTCAACAAGTTTGTTCTCCATAAACAATACTTCAAACAAAAAAGGGTCTTCTTTTTCTTTATCCGGAGGAACAATCTCCAGCTTTGGAGCCGCTTTTTCCTTATGCTGCTGCTGGACATGATGGGTCTGATTCTGGGTAATCTGCTTCTGAACATCCAGCTCATTGAAAAGACTCTGTTCAGAAAGTCCGAATTTATTGGAAACCTCCTTCAGATACACTTCCCTCTTCAGTGCGTTCTGTACAAAGGAAACTGATTTTACGATATCACGAATTGCTTCCGCCTTTTTGATAGGATCATTTCCAACATCCCGCAACAGAATTTCCGCCTTAAAATCGATGAAATCCATCGCTTCATTTTCAATGTATTTTTCTACATATTCCTGCGGATGTTTTCTGGCGAAGGAATCCGGGTCATCACCATCAGGGAACAGCAAAACACGGATGTTCATCCCTTCTGTCAGCAACATGTCAATGCTTCTGAAGCTGGCTTTAATCCCTGCATTATCTCCATCAAAAAGAATCGTTACGTTTTCCGTAAGTCTCTTAATCAACTTAATCTGCTCAGTGGTAAGGGAAGTTCCGGAACTTGCTACAACGTTTTCAATTCCGGACATATGAAGTGAAATCACATCCATATATCCTTCCACCAAAAGACAGCCATTCTTTCTTGAAATGGCCTGCTTACTTTGGTTTAACCCGTAAAGAACATTGGATTTATGATAGATCTCCGTTTCCGGCGAGTTGAGATACTTTGCTGTTTTTACATTATTCTTAAGGATTCTCGCTCCAAAGCCCAAAACCCTTCCTGAGAAACTATGGATCGGGAAAATTACCCTTTCACGGAATCTGTCAACACCTGCCGGAGTATTTTCAGGAAAAATAGAAAGCCCTGATTTTTCAAGAATCTCTTTAGTATAGCCTTTCTCTAAAGCATAAGCGGTAAATGCATTCTTTTGTTCTGGAGAATATCCAAGTTGGAACTTATTAATAATATCATCTTTAAGTTCTCTTTCTTTAAAGTAGGATAATCCTATACTTCTCCCCTCTTTGTTATCCCAAAGGATTTCCTGAAAATAAGTATTAGCTACTTCATGAATTTTAAACAACAGATCTTTTTCTGTCTGTGCATGTTTTGCTTCTTCAGAAATTTCACGCAGATCTTCTTCGATTTCAATTCCGTATTTTTTTGCGGCATGACGGAGAGCTTCAGGATAAGTGAAGTTTTCAATTTCCATTAAAAAGGATATCGCGGTTCCTCCTTTTCCAGTAGAGAAATCCTTCCAGATCTGCTTACTTGGCGAAACAACAAAACTGGGAGACTTTTCTTCATGAAAAGGACTGAGGCCTTTAAAGTTAGACCCCGCTCTTTTCAACTGCACATATTCACCTACAATCTCTTCCACCCTGATTGTGGAGAATATTTTATCTATGGTCTGCTTAGAAATCATGATGTAAAAATATGACATTTCTCTTCCTCTAACAAAAAAAGAAAGCCTTACAAAAGTTTTCTATAGAGTAATTTATTACCCTAAAATCCTCTAACCCCTTGCTACACATACTTCAATAAAAAAGCCGGGAAACTCCCGGCTTAAAAGTATTTATAAACAAAATTATTTTTTTATGAATTTCAGACTCTCTTTTGTAGTACCATATTCTATATTAACAATATAGATACCCTTTTCCAAACCATTAGTATATTTACCAAAGTCTAAGCTATTTTCACCATTTACTTTTACAGTATATTGATTCAACAATTTAGAGGAGTAGTTATAAATTTTAACATTTACCTCTCCTGTAAGCACACCACTACTTATTAGTTTTGTATTATCACCAATAGGATTATCACCAATGGTAAATTGAGTTCTATTTTGAATATTTGCGGCTTTAGATTGAGTAACATTTCCGTTATTTGAAACAACAAAACCATTTATAATATTTCTTTTGATTCCATTCCCAAGATTAGCGGTTAGCTTTATAGAATAGATCCCATTCTGTTCACGATTTACATCTGCTACAAATTTATTGTTACGAAGCTCAAATTTCAAGTTCACTGGCTTTTCTTCAGATGTCATATTCATTCCTTTTAAATCCGATATCCAATAGGCTTCATTTTTAATTGAAACTTTTTGAAGTTCTTCAGAACTAAGGTTAGGAAAAGATATTTCCAGATAAGTTTTCTCATTATCTTTTTTAATTTTATACTCCATCGGACTGTCAATTCCATCTTCAACCACAGCTATAAATTTAGAATTACTGTTTAGTTTAAGCTCTTTATTTCTTAAATTGAAGCCGAATGACAGTAAATGGCTTTCAAAACCTCCACTCTTATCTAGGGTCCTATTACTTTTTACTTGGCTCAACATTTTTCCAGTAGCAGAATCTATAATATCTACAGAAGCATTTGCATCTTTGGTAATAATTTCAAAACGAACATTATTGACATTTTTTCCAAACTGTAAATTTTCCAGATCGTTATTTGAAATCAATTGATAGTTACTTACCACTTTAAATTCAGCCCTTTCCGGTTGTGATATTCTATTTGCCACACCATTATTGATAACTTGTCCATCCAAAACAGGTTTTATAGCATTATTCCAAACATAGACTCCTTCCATTATATCTATATGATTAATATATCCTCTAGGGTCAGTGTCAGTCATTAATTGCTTAGAACCCGGTCTTGTTGAGCTATAAAATGGGGTAACCCCGTCATTTTTCCCTCCTCCTAAAGCAAGAATTGCATTTCCTGCCGGAATAATTACGGGAGAAAGCAATCCTGTTACTCTGGTATATCCCCAAGCCCCCAGACTATAATATTTCTTAGGTTGGTTAAGTGAATGGTTATCCATGTAAGGTCTGAAATAAGTATCACAGTAAGAGGTAGTGGACAGTTGTGAACCTTGTCCCAATTGCAAAGCCTGCGTTATCCAGGTAAGTACCGGATAGTTAACAAAATCTGCAAGTTGAGTTCCTCTGTGGGGAGTACCTAAAGTAATCACTTTATCTACTTTATTTATTTTTTTATATTCCAATAGGGCAACATCTGAAGCCTTTCCCCCATTACTATGAGCTATAATAGTAATTGTATTGGCTCCAAAATAAGTCTCTACCTGATCAATTGCTCTGGACAATATTTTTCCGTTCTCCCAGTCTCCCAAAAACCTGCTGGTTGCTACAAAAGCCGTTTTATATCCGGCATTATAAGCTTCTTTATACATTGAGTTTCCAATAAGTAAAGATTCAGTAGACCCTATAAAACCGTGGGTAAAAAGGATTGTTTTCCCGTTATAATTAGGCGGCGTAGTCCCATACAAAATATTTTTTTCCAGGAGACTATTAAGATAGTTTAAAGATAAAGCATTAGGCTTTGGTAAAATAGCAGAAGAAAGCTGCTGAGTAAAAAATTTACTAGAGAAAATAACCAGAAATAGTAACAATTTTTTTTTCATAAGATGTAATTTTTAATTATGTTTTTACTAAAATAACAAATCACTAAAACAATTAGATGAATCTATATAATCTTAATTCTTTAGAACGCAAAAGGTATTAAGCAAGACCAACACATCACTGTAAAGTGATTTATAAATATCCGACCAAATTTAAAATAGCAATAATAAAATAACAAATAAAATTGACGAAAAATAAATTAAACACAATAAATAATACAAATAATTAAATTACCAATAAAAATATTCAACAAAAAGAATCTTATTCAGAATTATATTAAAAAAAAGCGATTCACTAACACCAATTTTGTTTATCATTTAGTATAAAACTCATCTTTTTTGAAACCTTCTGTTATTATCATAACCTGAGTTCGGGATAAGAAAGCAATAATAGCAACCTTGTAAGTTGTTAATAATGAATAATATATTATTCAATCATTAGTGTTTTATATCTTTATTCTATGAAATTTTATAAAAAATGAATTTAATATTTCTATTCTCGTCCATTTTCTATCCTGAAAACTAAGTGAATGGGCTAAAAAACAAGATAATTAAATATAAATATTTGATTTACTGTTATTTATATAAACTCCTTACCCCGAACTCAGGTTATCATATTAAAATCAGCTTATTTTTGACAGCTGTTTTACTTGGGATGAGTGTAATTAATTCTTAATTATCAATCTATTAAAGGGTTTTTAGGATTCAAAGATTTCTTCAAATGCAAAATTATTACGTGTAAATTTTACTATTTTTGTAACAAATCAGCCTATGCAATTCACTATACATACAATCGAAGACTGGCAGGAAGTTGTTGACACCATTCTTCCTGAATTAAAACATAATATTCTTTTGCTTAAAGGAAATCTGGGAGCAGGAAAAACCACTTTTTCTCAGTTTTTGCTTAAAAACCTGGGAAGTGAGGATGAAGTAAACTCTCCTACCTATTCTATCGTTAATGAGTACAATACCTCAAAAGGAAAAATATTTCATTTCGATCTTTACCGCTTAAAAAACATTGAAGAAGTATATGATATTGGGATTGAAGAATATCTCGATAACTCTTTTCTATGTATTATTGAATGGCCGGAAGTGTATGAAGACGAGCTCTACGGGCTCAACTATCACACAATGAGTATTGTGAACACGGGTGAAAACAGAGAAGTTTCATTCGAGTAAATATTATGTATCTTTGCTTATTAATTCAGTATTAAAATAACAATCTGTAAGACATAATTTAATTTAAGGATGAGCACAAATATTTTTACTCCTTTCACAGAAGAAGAATTGATGCCGAAAGAGGAAAAATTGGAGGTTATAAAAAAGGGGAAACAGTTCAGTATTGGAATTCCTAAGGAAACCTGTCTCAACGAAAGGAGAACCTGCATTACTCCGGACGCTGTACAGGTATTGGTAGAACATGGCCATGAAATTATCATAGAAGCAGGAGCCGGAGAAGGTTCTTTTTTTACAGATTTGCAATATTCGGAATCTGGGGCAAAGATTACTAATGATCCTAAAGAAGCATTCGGGCAAGATCTGATCCTGAAAATCAATCCTCCCACTTTGGATGAAATTGATTTTATGAAGCCTAATACTTACATGGTTTCAGCACTTCAGATCAACCTTAGAGACAAGGAGTATTTCCTTAAACTTGCAGAGAAAAAAATAAATGCCATTGCTTTTGAATTTATCGTAGATGAATACAAACAGCTTGCATTGGTAAGATTAATCGGTGAAATTGCAGGAACCGTTTCTATTTTATACGCTTCAGAATTATTAGCCCTATCCAATGGTTTAATGCTTGGGGGAATTACGGGAGTAAGACCTGCTGAAGTAGTTATTCTTGGAGCCGGGATTGTAGGTGAATTTGCTACAAAGGCAGCCATCGGCTTAGGAGCAAGTGTAAAAGTCTTCGACAACTCTTTATCAAAATTAAGAAGGCTTCACACCATGGTAGACAGCCGTGTTCCGACTTCCGTTATCGATCCTAAAGAGCTCAGCAAAAGCTTAAGACGTGCTGATGTAGTGATCGGAGCCCTTCCAAGATTAAATATGACGCCCATTGTGACTGAAGATATGGTCATGAAAATGAAAAAAGGCAGTGTCATCATCGATATTACCATAGACAACGGTAAGGTTATTGAAACGTCAGAGCTTACTACCATGGAAGATCCTTATGTGATCAAACATGGGGTAATCCATTGCGGGCTTCCGAACCTTACTTCAAGAATGCCGAGAACCACTACCAAGGCTATCTCCAATTTCTTCCTTTCCTATATTTTAAATTATGACGAAGAGGGCGGCTTTGAAAACATGCTGATCCGAAAAAATGAAATGAAGCAGAGCTTATATATGTACAAAGGAAGACATACCAAAAAGATCATCTGTGACCGTTTCGGACTTACGTACCACGATATCAATCTTTTAATTTTCTAAATGAAAAAACTTAAATTTTATGCAATAGGCTTCCTTCCGGGGCTAGTTATCGTATTTTTTATATTAAACAAAAAAGGCGCAAGCTGCAGCGGTTATTTACCTAACAGCCGCGTAATTGCCGAAACACTTTCTAAAGAATTTCAATATTCAGAAGAATTTCATAATGAAATGATTTTAAATAATATTGATGAAAAGTTTTTAAAAGACAGCATCATTACTAACGGAAAAGTAGATTTTGATCGCAGCCATGCACAAAAGAAACCTTGCCCGGATTATCTTATCACCTATCCTGAAAAAAATCCGAGGTTCGAAATTCATTTCGATAAATGTGAAGATCACGCAGGTTTTATTAGTTTAAAAAAACTTAAATAGTTTTCAAAAACAAGCTATGGAAGGCAATTACTACATGATTCATGATTATCTGATATTCATCGGAGTTTTTGCCATTTTTCTTTTTCTGGCAGCCAGTATCTATCTCTTCAGCCAAAATCAAAAGCTGAAACAGCGAAATACCAAGCTTTCAGAATCCAATAAAATTATTGAGCAAAGGCTGAATGAGGTTCGTTTGGAACATATTGGAACAAAGCTGAATCCACATCTGTTTAAAAACATTCTGAATTCTGTTCAGTCTCATGCCTACCAGACCTATATGTCTCTGGATAAGCTGGCCAATGTTCTGGATTATATTTTATATGAAAGCAACAATAAATATGTAAGCCCTAAAGAGGAATTAAACTTCGCCTTAAGCCTTATTGAAATCAATAAAATTAAAGTGAATCCTCTCTTCGACTTCAGGATTAAATTCAAGATCAATAAATCGGATTCTCTGTATGAAGAGAAGGTTTTTGCTCCGCTTATTTCCGTTGATCTTATTGAAAATGCCTTTAAACATACAGATTTTCTGGCTCAGGATTCTTTTATTTCTATTTTCATGGAACTTGAAAACCGGACATTCACCATGAAAGTGAGCAATAAAGCTTCCTTAAAGAATAATCTGGAAAAGGAAAAAAGTGGTTTTGGAAGCCAGTCTTTGGATCAGCGGTTAAAAATGATCTATAATACCCACTATCAGGTTGAAAAAAGTTCAAAAAACGGTATCTTCACTGCAGAATTAAAAATCAATTTAGGAGAATTCTATGATAAAATGCGTTATTCTGGATGATGAATTATTAGCCATCAGCTATTTAAAACTTTTATGTGAACAGATTGATGACGTAGAAGTTGTAAAGGCTTTCAATGATCCTAAAATCTTCCTGAACGAGATTAATTCCCTTGACTGCAACCTTTGTATTCTGGATATTGAGATGCCTGGAATGACAGGACTCCAGGTGGCAGAAATCATCTCCGGTTCCAAAAAAATCATCTTCACCACAGCCTATAAAGAATACGCAGCTGAAGCTTTTGACCTCAACGTAGTAGATTATGTAAGAAAGCCGATCAAAAAAGAACGATTGGTGCAGGCTTTTGAAAAAGCAAAAGAACAAATCAGCACGATTCAGAAGAAAACCTTTATCGAATGGAATAGCAATATTGGTAAAACCGTTATTTTAACGGAACAAATCGCTTACATTAAAACATCTGAAATAGACAGCCGCGATAAGGATATTATGCTCAATGACGGAACTACCATCGTTTTAAAGAATCTTAATTTTAAAAGCCTTCTGGAAATGTTGCCCACTAAGGATTTTGCACAGGTTAATAAAAAAGAGATCATTGCATTATCTTTCATTAAAGTATTAGGAACCAACGAAATTATCACCACTATTTCTACCGAAGATGATCATTTTCTTAAGCTTCAGATTGGTGATGCTTACAAAAATTCACTAATGGAGTTGTTTACAAAATAATACAGATAATTTCCCCTGTTTCCTACAATCAGTAATATCTGCTACCCAATTATTTATATATGTTATTTTGTCTTGAAACAAAAGAACGAAAAATTCAAGACCTGGAACCTTCCGCTAAAAATGAGATCTGCTCTCTAAAAACTCTGAACCCGTGCGATAGCAATCTATTTTTATTATCAAAAGTAATCCCGCACTCAGACAATAGAGTTTTCTTAACGTTCACAGACTTCATTTTCTTAACGCTCCAGTTTCCTAAGCCATATTCAAACTCCAAATTCAGGAAGACATTTCAATATCAGGATTTTTATTACATTTTTTACTGTATTCATTACATTTAAAAAACAAACTATTTTAATCTCAGTTTATTCTTATCAACTTTGCATCAAAATAATAGGAATCATGAATTTGGGGAAATATAAAAATATTATATTTTACATCAGTACAATTGCATTTTTTTCATGCTTAATGTATTGGTTTTTTGTAGAGGGTAAAACACTGGAAGTTGGGGAGAATATTACTCCCAGCAAAGCTGCAGGTTCTACGATGTGGGAAAATTTTGTTGATTCATTTCTGATAAACCTTCATCATCCGCTAGCTCTTCTTCTTGCACAGATCGTCACCATTATTTTAGTTGCCAAGCTTTTCGGATGGATCTGCATAAAGCTGAAACAGCCCTCTGTAATTGGTGAAATGATTGCCGGTATTGTTTTGGGACCATCACTTTTCGGATTATATTTCCCTGAACTTTCAGCATTTATTTTCCCTAAAGAATCGTTGCCTAACTTACAGTTTTTAAGCCAGATCGGACTTATCCTGTTTATGTATATTGTTGGAATGGAACTGGATCTGAGTGTTTTACGAAAAAAAGCACATGATGCCGTTGTTATAAGCCATGCCAGTATTATCATTCCATTTGCATTAGGTGTAGGCCTTTCTTATTTCATTTATAAAGAATTTGCACCGGAAGGAATTCAGTTCAGTTCATTCGCCTTATTTATAGCCATTGCCATGAGTATTACAGCATTTCCTGTATTGGCAAGGATTGTTCAGGAACGAAATCTTCACAAAACGAAAATAGGTACCGTCGTGATTACCTGTGCTGCAGCTGATGATATTACAGCCTGGTGTATTTTAGCTGCTGTGATTGCGATTGTAAAGGCTGGATCTTTTTCAGGATCGGTATTTGTTATTCTGATGGCTATCCTGTATGTTTATATCATGATCAAAGCTGTAAGACCTTTCTTAAACAAAATCGCTGAGTCTCAAAAGGGAAAAGGCTTTATCAATAAAGGATTGGTTGCTATATTCTTTCTTGTATTGATTATTTCATCATATGCAACCGAAGTTATAGGGATTCATGCGCTTTTCGGGGCGTTTATGGCAGGAGCTATTATGCCTGAGAATGTAAAATTCCGAAACCTTTTTATAGAGAAAGTAGAAGATGTTGCATTAGTTCTGTTACTTCCTCTTTTCTTTGTATTTACAGGATTGAGAACCCAAATTGGGCTCCTCAACGATCCTCACCTTTGGAAAATCGGGGGCCTTATCATACTTACCGCAGTCACCGGAAAATTTGTAGGAAGTGCACTCACCGCAAAATTCCTGAACATAAGCTGGAAAGACAGTCTCACGATAGGAGCACTTATGAATACGAGAGGGCTTACAGAACTTATTGTACTTAATATCGGATACGATCTTGGAGTATTAGGCCCGGAATTATTTGCATTGCTTGTAATTATGGCTTTATTTACCACTTTTATGACAGGTCCATGTCTGGATTTTATTAATTATCTTTTCAAAGGGAAAGAGTCCATGATTGAAGAAGAGCCTGAAGATGATGATACCAAATACAGAGTCCTTCTATCTTTTGAAACGGCAAAATCAGGAAGTAAACTTCTTAGACTGGCCGATAATTTCACTCATAAAATGAATGGAAACAAAAGTGTAACCGCTATGAATATTGCTCCTGTTGATGAACTACATGCTTTTGATATCGAAAATTTTGAGAAAGAACAGTTTAAAAATGTAATAGAAACTTCCCAGGAACTTAAACTGGAAGTCACTACCCTCTTTAAAGCTTCTACAGATGTAGAAAGTGATCTGACGAATATTACCAATAAAGGAAATTATGACCTTCTTCTGATTATGCTTGGAAAATCTATGTATGAAGGCAGTTTATTAGGCCGATTATTAGGGTTTACTACCAAAATCATCAATCCTGAAAAATTATTAAACACGGTAAAAGGCAAAGGAAATATTTTTAACAACTCTCCTTTTGATGACCTTACGCTGCAGGTTTTGGACAAAGCTACCATTCCGGTGGGTGTTCTTGTAGAAAAAGACTTTACTACTGCTGACAGGGTATTTGTTCCGATTTTCAACCTGAGCGATTTTTACCTTCTGGAATACGCAAAAAGGCTGATTAACAATAATAATTCTCAAATCATTATTCTGGATGCTGCAGGACAGATCCGTAACAATATTGAGGTAAAAGAACTGATCCGAAGCATTGAACAGGTAGCTCCTAATCATATCACCTTATATAACGAGAAAAGAATTGAAAAAGAGTTCCTGAATTCCCAGGATCTGATGCTCATCAGCAGCAAAAGCTGGAAAAACCTGATCGATACGAAGAGTCTTTGGCTCTCCGATATTCCTTCAACATTAATCATATCAAATCCGTAACACCGATATTTTCTATTTCTATAAGAAGCTGTAAATATTATTCGTTGTCTGTAAAGAAAAAACGGGTATATTTATGGCTTCATTTTTTTTGAATATGCTGGTTAACAATGAAAACGGAACGTTGGAACTGAAGGATTTCGGTACACAACTGTACAAGGGGATGCTGCTGGATCAGCTGAAACAAACTGATTTTTATAAGGAGAAATATCACAATAGGTGGGATGTGAAAACCGGATATTTTTGGTATTATTTTAAAGAGGTGGAAATAGAAGGTCATGAGCTTTCTCTCAGCCTCTGCTTTTGGGGAGATCGGCTGCAAAGCATTCACATGAATACATGGAAAAGCACTGATGCGAAAGACTGGAATGAATGGACCGAGGAAAGGGAGATGCAGGTATTTTACCGAAATAATAAATTTTTGACTTTAATTTTGGGAATGCCTCCAACCCGGAAAAAGAAAACACCCTATCCAAGCTGTACTTTCACTTTTTCATGGGGAAAGGTATGGTCGGTTTATGATCCTCGAAGTGCCAGCAGTTTTATGGGAATCAGTTATGATGAGAAGACATAATGAATAACTAAAAAACAACATTAGCCACTGGTAAACAACTGATTAAAATTAATCAGAATAAAAAAACATATAAAAACCCACACTTTTTATTGCATTTATTATATAAGTTTAAAAATTTTATTATATATTTAAAAAAACTTAATAACCTTAATGATTACTATATCCAAAAAGACTTTTGAGGGTAAACATTGGGACTATTTTATTCTGATATGCAGAGTTTTGCTTGCATGGCAATTCTTGTCTTTTGGATATGCTAAATTTTTCGATGACGGACAATTTGGTATTTCTCCTGAGGAATTAAATAAGCCCATCAAAGATCTCAGCCTTTTCAAGGTGATGTGGTATCTTTTTGACCACAATCCGTTTAAAACAATCATTGGAATTTGTCAGGTACTATGTGGAGCGCTTCTTCTTTATAAGAAAACCGTTATCATAGGAGCTCTTTTTTTCCTGCCCATTGCCTTTAATATTTTAATCATGGATATTACTTTTATGGATTCATCTATGGTTAATGGTTTTGCATCAAGACTTAGCTATTATATTATTCTTGATTTTCTCATCCTTTTATATTACAGAGACAGAATGCTTATTGTTTTTAAAGCAATTACAAGCAATATGACTAATAAATTCAGTCATCCTTTCGGAATGTATCTGATTTCTCCGGTATTAGCTGTTCTTTTAAGCTTAGTACCTGTCATTCCTGTCGTTCTGTTTTATCTTGTAGCCGAACCGGATGAGATGATACACTCTCTCGGCCATGCCTGGCAAGGGCTCACTAAAGCAACTCAACATTTTTTAAAATAAAATTACTATGAAAAATTCAAACAAAAAATTGACAATCTCAAAAAAGAATGTACAAAACTTAAGCAAAAACAACCTTTTTGAAATAAAAGGAGGTAAAGCCATCGACATGGATGGGAATGTAGGATTGTTTACTGCTGGATGTTCAGACGGTTGTATGTCTAAATTTATGCATACTCACCTGCTAAACTGTTCAAAAGCAAACTGTACTGCAGATTGTGGTAACTGCTAATTAAACAATTGATCTCTTTTGTCATCTCCAATTTAAAAATATTATGTCCTCAAAGCAATATACTCCATTTCATTACACAATATTGAGAACTCCCGTTCTTTCACCTGATGATTTAAACAGCTTTTATGCAACATCAGATGTCATTGAAAATATTTCCTGTAATGAGACAGTAATGGATGCTATTAAGCTGTCGTCATTAAATTTTTATCATGAGATGACAAAAGAGTTTTCAAAAAAAAATGCTGAGCAAAAAGAAAAACTTGAAATTTCATTATATAAATATCTTTCACGATATACTACAAGACCCACCCCTTTTGGTCTATTTTCCGGTATAGGTTCCCTTAAAAATTCATCAGAATCTTCTGCAACAAAAATAACATGGAAGCATTCCTATCCGGTATTGAGATTTGACTCGGAATACCTTTACAAAACAGTAAATTCACTGGAAAAACATGATACCTATCTCACCAATAATACATGGTATGAAATTTTTGATGAGTACAAATTCCTTCAGGGTTACACAGGAATTATCGGAAGAGATTATCGCTTAATAACGATAGAAAAAGATGAATCTATAGGTTCTATTACAAGGTTTTGTAAACATGAAAGAACTCCCGAAGAAATCATCAGTTTTATTCAAACTGAAAATGACGTTACACAGGAAGAAGCAGAAGAATTTTTCCATGAACTTACGGACGAACAAATACTCAATCCGTCTCAGTCTTATTCCGGAAGTGAAACACAACATATCATCAATTTCCTCGATAAAAATATTGAGAATTCAGAATTTCATGAACTAAAAAAGTATATCGACCGATGTAATACACAAAAAAAAGTAGCTGAAATTCTTTCAATTCCTGAACATAAAAAAGTTCCTTTACATATTGACCTTTTTTTTGAGACCTCAGATACCATGCCTAAAAGGTTTTTGGAGGACATTCAAAAAAGTGATTCTATTTTTGAAAGATTCAGTACTCTGGAAAATCAGACTCCTTACAGAATCGTCAGTTTTAAGAAGAGTTTTATTAAAAAATATGACCAGCAGGAAGTAAGTTTATTACACGCTTTGGACATTGAATTTGGTGTAGGATACGGAAAATTTGCTAACTCCGAAAATGTAGATGCTGGCAATCTGATTCTGGCATGGCCAAAAGAAAATATGCAGGAGGAAAATATCACCCTCAATCAAAAAGAGGTTCAATATTCTTACCCTATTCTGAACTGTCTTAAAAATAAAAAAACAAGCATTGACCTTAATGAACTGGGACAAAATCACGAAACTTTTCTCCCGGAAAAGGTCAGTGAATTCTTCCCTTTCAAATCTTATAAAGCATCTATATTCCTAGATCAAAATACAGGTAACCCTGTTTATTTTATTGACTATATTTCATTTCATTCACCAAGAAAAATTCTGGGACGTTTTTCCAACCAGAAAGACATTGCCCACACAATGGATGAAATTGATGAGCAGGAAAAAAAATATTATGATGAAGATACCATCATTGCTGAAATTGTACATCTTCCGTCTGAAAAAATCGGAAATGTAATAGAAAGAAAAATCAATACAGAATATTATATCGGATATATTGACGAAATCAGCGGCAAAAAGAAAATAGAACTAAACGATCTGTATGTTTCTGTTGTGAACGATCAGGTGGTTCTGCGGTCAAAATCCCTGGATAAAAAAGTACTTCCTGTATTTTCCAATGCCTATAATATTATGCATCCTACGAACAGTCCTGTTTTTGAATTCCTCCTCGATTTTCAGGCTCAGTATAACAGCAGTCTATTAATTAATGAGGATTCATTATTAAATCTTTTTAAATTTTTCCCGAGATTACAAAAAGGAAATTTCATTGTCAAGAAAGCAACCTGGCAGATCGAATATCATGACTTCTTTGAAAATAAAAAGACAAGTATTTCAGAGGCTCTTACCCATTTTGATAAAAACCTTGATACGCTTAATATACAGGGCAACTTTTTCATTTCAGAAGGAGACAATGAATTATATATCCTTTTAAATCAGGAAATATCAAGAAAAACTTTCTTAACACAGCTCAAGAAGAAGCAAAAATTAAAAATAACGGAATCTCTTTCGGATCAATTTACTCCTGTAACCTTTAATACAGAAGGAAAAATGATCAATAACGAATTTTTATTGTTTTTTAAAAACGAAAAATTTGAACAGAAATATGAAATCAAACGTGCGCAGGTAGAACATTCTGCGGTTTCAAGATCTTTGTTTCCCGAGGTTGATGACTGTATTTATTTAAAAATTTACACCGGGAAAGTATTTTCCGATCTTTTGATCTGTGAAATGGTAGGAATTCTTGGTTTTCTGCAATCCAATAAACTCATAGAACACTTTTTCTATATAAAGTACTATGATCCCGATTTCCACTTGAGATTCAGGATTTTTGCTCCTTTAAGCAACCATATGGAAATCAAATCTCACCTCAATGCTTTGCTTAAAAAGTATCTGGGTGAAAAAATACACAAAATTTCATATGATACTTATGAAAGAGAAATTGAGCGATATGATGGTGATAAAACTCCGGTTTTTGAAAAAATATTCTTTTATGACTCATTGATTTCTGCTTCCATTATCGAAAAAAATATTGAAGAGGCCAATACAGATATTTTATGGATGTATCCTATACAGCATATCTTTTTTTACTTCAGTCTGTTCAATCTCAGTACGGAAAATCAGCTACAATTTGTAAGCGGAGTAAAAAACAGTCTTGCACGCGAATTTAATATGTCGCCATTAAAAACTTCATTTATAAATGCGAAATATAAAGCTTTTTCTGATGAAATAGAACGGATCATCAATGAGACAGATGGAATACTTTCTCCTGTTCATATAAAATTCCGTAATGATATTCAGAAAGACCTTCCGGCAATAACGGATGAGAATACACTCGGAAATCTTGCCAATATCATCCATATGCATATCATACGGGTTGTGAGAAGCGACAACAGACTGCATGAGTATTTAATCTACTGCCTCATTGAAAAAATATTAAAAAAACAATTTTTCAGCTTAAAAAACAATGTCAATACTTCATCACATATATAAAAACATATTAAACTACGAACACCAGCATATAGGGCTTATGAACGGAGCCTGTTCAGAGTTGATATTTCTTCATCATTATTTTAGCGCTTATCCTGAGTTATACGATCAGGCTGCCGAACAAAAAATAGCTGGATATCGAGATCTTATTTTCAATGATATTGAAAATGAAAGAATTGATCTTTCCTATGCTTCAGGATTGGCAGGAGTACTCTCCTGTTCATACTATCTGGAAAACTCTCAATGGTGTGCTCTGGATTTTCTGGATTTTGAAGATATCGGTAATGTAATGCTGGAACAGGCTATAGAAGAATTTGAAAACGACAACTTTGATTTTTTTTATGGAGGAAATGGTCTCCTGATGCCCTTTCTAAATAATCGATTGGATATCCGAGAACTTGATAAAGATCTTTTGCATATCCTTAAGGAAACCATCGTTCGTAAAAAGACAGATCTATTCTGGCAAAGTCCTAAAAATAAGGAAGACAACATTTCAAATTTTGGTATTTCCCATGGCTTTCTGCCCAACCTTTTTCTTTTGGCCTGCATAGCAGATTCTGACAAGGATATTTCTTTTATCAAAAAAACGGCATCAGAGTTCTTAGCCTACGCATCAGAGGAAGATACGGAATCGGTGTTTCCTTCTGTCATTGAAGGCAGTAAAGAAAATTCAAAGTACGCATCACGCCTTGCCTGGTGCTATGGAGACCTTGGCATAGCCTGTATTCTTTATAAAATAGGTGAATTAATTAAAGATAAAAGTCTACAGGATAAAGCACTGGAAATACTTTTAAAAACTACCCTGAGAAAGCATGACGATTCCAGTAAGGTGACCGATGCTTCGGTTTGCCACGGGAGTGCCGGCATTTCTTCGATATACCATTCATTTTATGACCAAACCGGAAATATTCTGTTTAAAGAAGCCGGTGATTACTGGCAAGAAATTACAAAATCTTATTATTCTCCCAAAGATCAACAATGCTGTTTTCTATATAAATCAGCGGATGAATATGTCTATAATATAGGGCTTTTAGAAGGTCTTTCCGGCATAGGATTATCTCTTTTGCCTAATAAAGACTGGTCTTCTTTATTTTTAATCCGATAAAAAAATAATAAATCTTCCTTAATTAATAATTAGTTCATTAAAAACTCATGAAAATTTATATTTTTACAGCAATATAAACAATATCCTAACGATTAAATAAAAAATACAATGTGCCGATATGCCATGATGGTTTATAAAGGTCATTATGCCTGTTTCAACTGTCAGAAAACCTTCAAACGTCGTGTTTTAAAAGATGTAGACAGAGATGCTCAGATCTCCGTGGAAGCCAAGTGCCCCGAATGTGGGAACCTTATGGCCAATATGGGACTGGACTTTGAATCACCGGCGAAAAATGACCATAAACAGTGGGCACATATTCGTAATCTATATACGGTAGGAATTACTTTTCATTCCTGTGGATGTTCCGGGCCGGGATATATTCCCCAAGATCGCAAAGCCATTATCACTTATTTTGAAAAAATACGTGCAGAATATATGCGTTCACTGGTCTATTGGAGATACCGCATAGAACCGGAAACCAAAAGGGAACGTGAAATTGAGTATCAGCAAAACCATTCTAAATTATGGACTGTAAGCCGCAATGCTTTTAAGAAAACAGTTACTAATCAGGAAGGAATCAATTACTGGATCAATAAAATTAAAGAGGTAGAAGAACGTCTTAATCTCATTAAAGAAACCAAATAACTTATTTTTTCAAATACAAAAAGATGGAAGTTGAAAGTTACTTTTAGTTGTTGTATTACTTAAAGTCATAATCTATCAATTCATTTTTATAATATAAATATCATCTATGTACCTGTGTGGAGAAATAAAATATTACTTTGCTTTCTCCAGCTTCAGAAGTCTTTTAAAATCATCTTTTATGCTTTTATCCTCTTCTCTCATATAATCTCCACTGAAAGGAGCTCCACAGTCCTGGCTGTTTACAATATGCATCAGAGATCCGCCTTCAAAATAATTCCGGGTTTCAACAATCTCTGATTTCTCAAAATCAAAGGCCTCGGTATCATTATTTTCCTTCATGGCTTTTGCATCGTAGAAAAGCGGACGATTGTACTTATAGTCCTTTTCAAACACAAAAGACAGCTTACTGTTCAGCAAATAATACTCAATCAAAACCTGCCCCATTTCCCCATAATGCCTGGCCATAATTTTTTCCAAACGGTTATTTTTATAATAATAGGTAGCTTCCCCACCTTCTGCAGACTCGCCTTCAATATTTTTCTTTTTGATGTTGGTCCATTGAGTGATTGAATTGATTCGCTTAAAATTGGACTGAATGGGCTTTAACCGGTCTTTAAGGTATTCATTGGCTTCAATATCTTCTTCATGAAGGCTTTCCTTAATTCTTATGGTATCTTTTTTTTCTAAAGAAAATTGATAAGACCAATTTCCGGCATACCCAAAGTGGAATGCTATCAATAGTATAAGAAAGCTTTGCAAATATTTATTTTTCATAGCATTATATTTTGAATTGGATGATGACAAGCAGTATGACCGCCGGGCATTTCTACAAAATTAATAAATCTGCTCATTGTTTTCTATCAAAAGGACAATATTCTCTTGTCGTAGTTTTACTACAATTTTTAAAATTTAACCTTAAAAATGAATTTCAAATTTAGTTTTTTAATAGTTTTATGGTATAATTCACTTACGATGGAAATTGGTTTTTTAGAATATAAGGTTCGTAACGGAGATTCCCTGAGCTCCATTGCTTCCCGGTTGGGTATTACCGGAGAAGATCTCAAGTCATTTCACAATTCCCATTGTCAAAAAATGGATAAAATCTGGTTTGAGAACCTTAATGAAGTGAAAAGTGTTTTCGTCCCTGTACAATTGCGAACAGGAAAAGAAAAAGAGCAAAAAAGAAAAAATGCACTTCCCTCTTCGCAGGCGTCAGATTCATTTTTTGCCAAAACTTATAAGGTCTCTGAGACGTTTGAAAACCCATTTGAACCTTCTTTAACTATAGATTATAGTATAGATCTTGATGTTCATAAAGACAAAAATAAGAACCTTCATATCGTTTCTTACCGTCAGGGAAATTTTAAAACCAATAGCAAAACTCCTGAGGATAAGATGAGTGAGCTTTCCATTGCCTGTATGAAAAGTATTATGCCTATTGATTTTACCCTAAGTGAATCAGGCAAAATTACAGGATTTTCAGATCATAAAAAGATTACCAATACCTACTCTGCCCAACGGAAAGATCTTGACTTTTTCGCCGGAGAGATTTCTGAGCGTTATATGAATACATTTGAAAAGAATATTTCTGATGAAAAGTTTTTTTTCCAACAGTTTCAAAGTACGCTGCTCTTTCAGACTTTATTCCCGAAAATGGATTGGTTTCACAAGAAAACAGATTGGACAGAAGCTTTTTATTTTTTGCAAAATTCCTTTCCTGTGGAATGCATTATGGACAGTGAGCAGGAGAATGAAGATCAGGAGCATATTACAACCCTTCTGACAGGCAACAGTGCAGAATTCTACAGTTTACAGGAATTAAAAACGGGAACAAAATATAATGAACCTGCTGATGATCCCGTTTCAGGAGAATTTATCATTCAATACACCACCCATAGAAAAAATAAAACCCTTCTTCAGGCCTCGGCTACTGTAAGCCTATGGCGTGGAGAAGAATCAATTCAAAAACACACCATTACGATAACACAAGGATAATATGAAAAATTATATCATAAAGCAGGGCGACACCTTCAGCTCTCTGGCTCAGCAATTTAAGCTGAAAAATGAAGGTATCTTAAAGGCCTATCACAACCTCCATTGTTCAGAAGAGGATATTATGCAGGAACCTGTTCCCGGAAAGAAAATACTCATTCCGGAAGATCCACAGCTTATGGCTGAGGAATCCGGTTCTCAATATCCTTCTAATCCATCTTCTGAGGAAGAAGCTACAGATGAACCAACCAACGAGGGAGCTTCTTCGGAGCAGTCATCCGGTGAAGCCCAATCAACTGACAAATCAGATAAAAACCAAGAGAAAAAAGAAGAAAAGAAAGATAAAGGTGGAGATAGTGGTTCCAATCCCCACGAAGGAAAATATTTTGTCATACAGAAAGGAACCGTACAATGTAATCAGGGTTTCAAGTTTCCAAAATTTAAAGTAACGAGTCACCAGAAGCATTATTGGAATGATAAAGAAGGACAGGCAGATTATCTTGCTGTAACAGAAGATGATCTGCAATTCGATCCTCCTGCACAACCTTTTGGGCAATGTAAGCTTAAACCCACTTCGGGAGGATATCTTCCCTGCGCTTATGCCGCTGCCGGAAAATGGCAAAAACCCTATGAAAAAGTAAAGGTTATGGGAAAGAGCTGCCTGACAGAAATATCTGAACTGATGTGTACCACAGGTGGTAAAATAACGATCTTAAAACACGGCCAGCAAAGCGAAGCAGGCAAAAACCAGGTCAATAAAGCAGATACAAAGGAGCAGCAGGTTTATAATCCTGTTGTCAATTTTGACCAATTCAAAGCAGAAACTGACGAACAGGAGGCAGAAGCCTGGTAACCAAAAAAACTAAAGATCATGGCAAAAAAAGGCGTTTCAAGAATCACCGGAAATACTTCTCCCAAAACAGGAGAAAAAGCATTGTATAAAGTCACGGAATGGTATACCAGTACTCCGGCTAATGAACGAAAAGACTCCCTCGTTACCTGGGAATTGTTCAGAAAAAGAGCAGATGGTAAGTTTACCACCACTGATATTAAGAAAAAAATTGGCGAATTTACTTTTGGCAAAGATGCCTGGCAATATACCTACAGAGTTGAAGCCTATCTTCATAGCCCTGAAGGTAAAGAACCTATGTCTATTATCGTACAGCCTCAAAAGAATGAACAGCAGCCTTCGGCAGAAAAAAATATTCTTGATGTAAAGCTTACTTTTCAGGATGGCACTCCGGTTAATAAAAAATTAAGTTATCAGGATCGCCTCTGGGCAATAGCTAAATGCAAAGGTATGGAGGGCGAACATGTTATTTTCACGCTCTGGGAAGATGATGAAAAAGGTGATGGCCACAATAAAAAGAATCAATCTATCGTAAAATCGCCTCCTGTCTTGGTAGACAGCCAGGGAAATGCCCGTTGGAATTTTACATTGCTCAATACCTATATTGCTCTTGCCAACCAAAGGGAAGACGATAAAAAGCAGCATGAATATTATATTACCGCAGAGTACAATGGGAAATTAAAAGCCTCAGATAATGCCAATGCCAATAACCCTGAGTATAAAGCTCCTCCTGCTCCCCCTAAAAAACCAGCAGGAAGTACTGGTGGAACATCACAACCCAAACCCGCTCCACCCAAGCCTCAACCTAATTCTCCCAAAGGATCTACAAGACCTAATTCGCCTAATAACCAGCCGGATAAAAAGGGAGTTATCACTCAGGTAAAACTGACCGATAAAAATGGGAAAGAGTTTACTAAAAATCCTAAATTTGGAGAAACCATAATTGTTCATATAGAGTCTAAAAACCTTAAAAACAAAAAATACACCCTTAAAATATGGGAGCATGACACGATTGGAAACAATGACCTTTTATATAGCCATGAACACACGTTCTTAGGTGACAAAATAAATCTTTCCATGCCATTAACTGCTGCCATGCAAAAAACCGGAGAAATAGGAAATGATCCTAAAAATCCGGACAGTGGAGAATACTGGAAGGGAGGACAACAGGAAATCTTCGCAGAAGTTATTTATATAGACATCTCTGCTAAATCAAAAATTATTGATGTGGATATTATGGAAGCTCCAAAGCCGCAGAATAATGGGAATACGGCGACTGGGGTGAAGAATGAGCCGAAACCGGAAGCACCGAATTCAACAAAATGCCCTAGATGCGAAAAATTAACTGAAGAGGAAGTAAATAAAATATTCACAACAGCTAGCAAAATTAATAAGCAAGCATTAATGGATGCTTTTAATGATGCAAATAAAAAATTTGAAATTAATACCTGTTTACGTAAAGCTCATTTCTTTGCACAAGTTTTAGCAGAAGTAGGTACTGATCTAAAATTAAATGAACCTGAGGGATTTAATTACAGTGTTAGAAGATTGAAAGGAGGAGATTATGTAAAAGGCACTAATTGGGTTAAAGGAAATAATAACCCAAATGAAGGAGGCTATTATTCTAATGGAATCAAGAAAGATTGGAAATCCTCTCCTTTTTCTTATTTTAAAAAGAATCCTAAAGAAGCTGAGCTATACGGTCGAAAAGATCTAAACTCATACAACGACAAAGGAATACAGCCAGCCAATAGTGTAGCAATTGCAAATATTGTATATGATGATAAAAATCGCGAGCCTAAATATAGGCTAGGAAATATTAATAAAGGTGACGGTTGGAAATTTATGGGAAAAGGCATAATTCAAATTACAGGTAGAAATAATTATACTGAAGTTAATAAAAGATTAGTAAATAAAGGCTACAACATTGATATTGTAGAAAATCCAGACAATGTGCTAAAACACAAAGAGAGTGTTTTGTCAGCTATGGCATTTTGGTATTGGAAAGACTTGCAATTAAAGGTTGGTGGCAAAGAAATAGTTGATAGTATTACTAGGATTGTCAATGAAGCAACAAGTACTTACAATATTAGAAAAGAAAACTTTGATAAGACATATTCTATTTTCCAAGTTGATAAATGTAGTCCTATAAAAAAAGATGAACCAACTACAGGCAAATGGAGGTTTCCTATAGATAACCCTATGCTTTGTTTATATTCTCAAGGCGGTGTAGAAAAACCTTGGCATGGTTCTTTTGGAGAAAAAATAAGGGATGGAAGTTCTAATCACTCGGGGTCAGATTTACTTGCTATTCCTGGAACTCCAGTGTATGCTTGTTTGGAAGGTAAAATAGAAAGAATTTATACATCAACATCACTTGCAGGTAGAACGATTGTCGTAAAAGTAAAAGATAAAGAAACATTTAAAAGTCTTAAAAATGATTATAAACTGATATATAAGGATAAAGGTGAACTTTTAGAAAAAGGATTTAATCCTGATGGAGAAATCTACTTTGTTTTTATGCATTTGAGTAGATTTGGTAAATTTGAAGAAGGTCAAACAGTAAAACATAATGATATTATAGGTTATACTGGCATTTCTGGAAAAAATGGAAACAACTTTACAACTAGAAATCCTCATTTACATTTTGAAGTTAATAATGTTGGAAGTAATTCTGGTATAAACGGAAAATGTAACCCTATGGTATATTTCAAATTTAAAACAGAACCTGAAATGTCTGCAGTAGATAAAAAAAACCAATTAGATATTAAAAATAAAGAATGGAAATAAAAAAAATTTTATGTTTATTAGTCTTTGTATTAAGTTTTCTTTCATGTAAAAAAGAACCAGAATTACAAAAAGAACATCCGCAAAACATACCAAATGAAACTAAAAGTTATCAATTAATTTCTTATAAAAATAGAATATTAACTGATAATAATATTAATATTTTTGAATATAATGATCTAAAAATTTCACTTGAGTATGATAGACACACATTCTTGGGGTATGGAACTAAACCATTTAGTCTTTATCAGTCATTTTATGATTTAGATTCTGGAGATTTAGATCTTTGGAGATATGATGAACCAGATACAAAAAGTAAAATATTTTTTGTTGAACTAGATAATTATAGTAGCAGGCAATTCCATATATATGTTCATCAGAATAATCATTTATATTATTTAGGCGAAAACAATATTGATTTATCAAAAATTATTGAAAATGTTAAGAACATCAAGGTCAATTTTGATATCAGACAAGCAGATAATGGTATTTTAATTGAATCTATAGTAAATAATAAGAGTTTTTCAACTTTAAATTACAAGCTGGAAAAACCTTTGAATATATATAAAGAATATGATGATATAAGCGAATACATTAAAACTGGTAAAGATATATCACAAAATTCAGAACAAGAAAATCCACCTCATAAAATATCTAAAAATGAGTTTTTTTCAATTAACTCCGATCGAGATGGTATAATTGAGGTAACACTTAATAGGATAAATAAAAAATTTGTCAATACAAAAGTTTTAGAAGGTAACCCAAACTGTCCAGACACAAGTCTTGACAATATTGTATTGAAAAATAATTACTTTACCATAGAAAAGTATAATTGTACAGATAAATACTACCTGAAAGAATACATCACATTTAAATTTGACAAAGACCTTCTTCTACACAAATATAGTATAGAATTTACTGACAGGCATGATCCGGATAAAAGTATACCTAATAAAAATTATACTTCTAAAGATTTCGGAAATGTTAAGTTTGAAAATGTTGATCGCGAATTTTTAATAAACTTATTAAACAAATAGTTTTAAACACTAACAAATTTTAGTCGGAAAAAGAATCAAATTGAAAAGTATATTTTTTGTTGAAAATTAAGATTTTTACAGCCACACATTAAGAGTTAATGACAGAATGAAATAAAAACATATAACACAAATGAAAAACTTTTTAATCTTACTCATTTCTATTTTACTTTCATGCTCAGATAAAAAGAAAAAAGAGTTATCTAAGACCTCAACAGAAGCTAGTTTATCTCAGATTCAAAGTAAAATTCCAGATTTTTTGTCAATAGATGAATCATATGTTGGTAAGGAAATCATTCATTCAGCTAGGGAAAAACTTATACAAACATATAAAAAAGCATTAGAAAGAGATTTTGAAAGGCCTTATATGTGGGATGCACTTCAACCAGATAATGAAAATCTTATAAAAATTTATACTTATAAAAAATATATTATCAATAACCAAAATTTTAATTCATACTGTGTTAAAATAAAATATGAGGATGCTAGTTATGAAGCTATTTTACTTACAACAGACAATTTAGACACAAATAATAGTGATGATTCTTCAATTATTGTCTATGAAAATCTAATCTCTGAAGAACTTTACAAAAGATGTTCAAAAATTGATAATGCTAATATTCTAATAGTTTTACAGAAAAATAAAAAGGAATATAACCATTTTCAATACTTAATATCTGAAAATAGGTTTTTAGATTACTTTACAAACGAAGAAAAGCAACTAAACAAAAATTGGGGAGAGCATGAAGATAACACTTATGAATACCAAATAAAAGGGAATATAAAAAATCATTTAAAAAATGGACATTGGGAAGAAAAAAGATATTCTTTTGAATATAATAAATCTATATGGATGGACGGTGAATATAATAACGGTATTAGAAATAAAGAGTGGAATATTTTTCCAGAAGGGCCAGTTGAAAAAATAAATGTTTATAACAATGGAATTATAGTTAAAACATTTACTCCATAAATATATTTTAAAAAAAACTAAATATTCTTCATCTTATTTTAATAAAATGTAACGTAAAGTTGGAAATTTTACCAGTGTCGTTAAGAGTTAAAGACAGAATGAAGTAAAAACCAAAACACAAATGAGAAACTTTTTAATCCTAATACTCTTTACTTCAATTTCATGCTCAGATAAACAAAAAAAGGAAACAAATGAAATTATAACAGCACCCCAATGCCTTCAACCTCAACTTCAGGCAGGTTTCTCAGCAGAAAAAAGTGAAACAGATTATCCTAACTACACATACGGTCAAACAGATCTTGATTGTGCAGTACCAATATTAGAATCAGAATTAATTAAAAAGGGCTACAAATCTCCGTCTAATGAGGAGTTTTCACAAAAAGTACTTGAGATTTTCAAAAGAAAGATAGACTATAGCATTGATAGTAAATACATTTACTTAGATGGCAAAAATTCCTGTAACAAATCAATTGCTTATAATAGAAACACTGATGATGAAATGGAACCAACGTCTTATTATTTAATTAAAAATAATAGATTTATTACTGAACTATTTGCAATTCCAGAAATTATCGATTATTCAACTGCATTTCCAGAAACTAAAAGCTTTGAGGATAAAGTTAACAATATTCAAAATGATGTACATATTACAAAATGGAATGAAGACAAAAATTTATCCCAAAAACGTTTCGAAAATATAAATAAACTAGTAGCCCGGAATAAGTATTTATTCAATAACAGTAAAGCCGATCTTGCATGGCTTTTAGCTAATGACAAAGAATTTCTAAGAAAACTAGTAGTTACTTTTGGTTATGATAAAGAACAAAAAATTAATAAGCAAGTCATAGATGACTTATATAAATCATATACACAATCAGGGCAGATTTGGTATGGAGCAAAATTAGGAGAAGTATTTTTCACCAAGGATTGTCAAGGAAAATTACAAACTCAAGAAGGTTTGTTAAATTATGTTTCTCAAAACACAAACGAGAATGATGATCGATTTATATACACTTTAAGTAACTACATAGTTTACTTATTTAAAGAAGATAAAGATGGGATATTTTCAGAAGCACCTTCAAAAAAATTCACACTTGAAGAAAAAGCAAAAATAGTAGCTTACGTAGCAAATATAGAAAGTCCTGCATTTTACAAATACAAACCTTTAAATAGCAATTCTGCATGGCGAAATGCGGGCACTTCGTTGTACAATATTACCGCTGCTCATCCAGAAATATTAAAAATAATAGAAAAAAATAACTACTATGGTTTAACCGCTTTGAAGGAAGTTATAAATAGTACCCAATTTGAAGAAGAAGCACCTATTACAAACCAATCTGGAGAATAACAAGATATTCATTCAATAATATCAAAATGAGGGTAAGGGCTTATTTTCAAACATTTAAATAGAACAATTTATGTAAAGGATAAACTATTCCATATTTTCAAAAAGCATAATAATAAAGATTAAATTGACACCAACAACACATGATGAAAACCCTTTCCTTACTTTTCGCCTTCATTTTACTTTCTTGCAATGGACAAGAAGGTAAAATGAAGAGTAGAAAAGAAAGCAGTTTAATTATTAAAGATAAAAACTTTACATTCTCTATACAAGATAACAACTACACTGTAAACTTCGCAACAAAGTCCATTGTTCCAAAATCAGATGATGTTTATTTTGAAAACAATTCTCTCATAGTAAAAAAGACTAGTGAAGATGATAATCCCCATAATCTTCTTATTTATAGATATTATTTTACTTCAGCTTCCAATACTATACAATTAAACAAAATAGACTTTTCAAAAGAAACCTATGTGGAACAGGATGATATTTGTAAACTGTCATATACTTATTTACCTACAAATGGTTCTGCGCTTTCTCCTAACGATATCAATACATTTACTGAAAAGGATTTGGCAATGTACACTAGGAAGTTGGACTTAAAACAGGCATTGGATATTGTTTCAAAAATTAATAAAGACTATCAATGTACCTCATCGTTAAATGATAATGAAATCACACTACTTTTAAAGCAATACCCTTTAAATGAAAAAACAGTAAATGACTACAATAATATAGCCTACTATCAGGAACAAAATAAAAACTATAATAACTCTATTTTCATTCTTGATAAAATACTCTCACAATATCCTAACAGAGTTGTAGCTTGGTTAAACTATGCTGATTCGAAATGGGGACTTAACAATAAACAAGTGTCAAAAGAAGCTTATATAAAGTATTATAATCTTATGAATAGTCAATCCAAAGATATGTCCAGAGTTCCACAAAGAGTTAAAGACAGAATGAAATAAAAGCCAAAACACAAATGAAAAACTTTTTAATCCTAATACTCTTTATTTCAATTTCATGTTCAAGGGATAAGAAAAAAAATGAACACAACGAAATACAAAATATGAGTACTAATTCATCCATAGTCAACCGTGGTAAAGAGGTTGATGATAAACATCCTCAATTATCAAAATTAGATCAGCTTATTCAATCAAAAAGTGTTACTGACAGCCTTATTTTGAATAAAGAATGTGACTTAAACATGGATACTATTAAAGATAAAATACTTGTTTTTACTCCCCGAAAGACAGATGCAGAAAATAGTTTTTCAACAATCTATGTTCTAATTTATAAGAAAAATGGGGAATTTACTAAGTATAGCAATAGCAAAATTATAAACTCATACAATCCTAATTCTTACGCCGAAGGATTCCGTGATATAGCCATTAAAAATAATTATTTTACCGTAGAAGAGAATATTTCATCACAACCTATACAAAATAAGTATACCACATTCATTTTTGATAAAAAAAACAACTCTATTTATTTACATAAATTGGGATTTTCAACAATATATCCTGATTCAAATCAAGACAAGGATGTGGTATATTCAACTAAAGATTTTGGCATCAATACCTTCGAGAATTATAATTCAGAAACAATAAAATACTAATATTTCGAATAAATATGAAAAAAATATATAGTTCATCTGCTTTACTACTGATGATATTAGTGAGTGTTTGTTGTAAAAAAACAGTGGATAATTTATCAAAAAATGCTGGGCACAATAAAAATTATTTTTCTGGAGACTCCATTCTTGCAAGTCCAAATTACTTCAATTCTCTGAAGAACAAAAAAGGAGACATGGTCTTACAACAACAAAATGAAGAATATCTAAAAAAATATACGTTATCAGAAAATAATGAATCCTATTTTCCTTTAAAAGATAATGTTTCCATTAAACTTGTAAAAGAAAAACAAATTGATAGAAGTATCATAAAAGTAAACCTCTTTACTTACGTCAACAATAAAAAAACAGATTCAATACAATTTTACAGAAATATTTCAGGAGAAGGTTTTGGAAACTACAACTGTCTGTCTTATTTTAATGCAAAGACAAATAAAATCTGGCAAATAAAGTATTTTCCCTTAAATCCTTTAAGAGGAAATTCAGCAGGCATCGTTTCTTACACAGAAAGCAGCATAAGTCCTGATGGTACAATCAAATCTGATTCTCTACATTATCTGGATGAGTCTTTAGATGTTGAAATGGAGAAATATAATCTTTATTATTAAGTGTAATAAGAAGCATATATCAAGTATACTTTCATCGAGAGTCAATCAAAAGATATGTCCAGAGTACCACAAAGAGTTAAAGACAGAATGAAGTAAAAACATAAAACACAAATGAAAAACTTATTAATTCTACTAAGCTTTATCATCACTTCATGCTCGGGAAAACAAAAAGAAGAGCTTCTACTTTTTCCTGGTTCGTGGCATTTGAGATCGGAAGACAAAAGTCAAGAATTTACCATTAAAATTCAAAGAATCACTAAAGATTCTTTATTTGCACAATATTGTGCAGTATATAACAATGGACAAAAACTTGACTGTGATTTTGAACAAAATATCAATATAAAAGCAATTTTCAATAAAGATAAAAATGCTTATGTTGGTGAATTTCACAGTTTTTTCAATTCTGGAAAAGGAACATGTCTTATAAAAATAATAGATAAAAATCTAAATTGGGAAATTATAAAAACACCTCATGGAGAATATTATGCTCCTACTAAATGTATTTTAAAGAAAGAAAATAAAATTGAATCCAAAGGCAATCCTGAAGCTAAAAAACCTGAGCAAGTAAACAACAGTATTCCAATATCTACTGTATTACCATTGGATTATAAAAATTTAAGTGACAAAATTAAATTAGAAACTCCCTCTGATAGCAATATCAAAAACTTATTTAAACAAAAGTATCAACTTAATGTAGATGCAATGGCACAAATTCCTTCAAAAGGAAATTTTGATTTGTATATTATCAATAATATGAGTGGAGACAGTGACTTACTGTATCTTATTACATTAAAAGAAGGAAAATTAATCGATGGGCTCGAAGTAGGTAATAGCAATGGTGATAGTGATGAAACAACTGTATTTTCCATTAATGAAAAATATGAAATATCCATTTATTCTGAAAATAATAACAAAAGGAAATTAATTGCATTATATGCTTTAAATGATATGGGAAATTTCAATAAACAGAAAGCTCATTAACCTAAGAAACAATGAAAAGAATTTCTTTACTTTTTATTCTCGTTTTACTTTCTTGCAATAAACAAGAAAGTAAAGGTCATTTACAGAATAACAAAGAAATAACCTCTTTAAAAAAAGCTCCATACAATATTACAGATGATGGAGATGGAACAAAATCAAACTATGATGATCTATCTCCTGAATTTATAAAGACAGCAAAAAAAATATTAGAACAAAGAAAATTTCAATTTCCGGATGAAAATACTTTCAATCACAAGGTTTCAGAAGTATTTTCCATTAATTTAAAAGAATATTCAAATCCTATTATTGCCTTACGCCTTTCAATGTTTCCTGAAGTGGCCATTAGAGAAAGTCAATTTATCTTCATTCAGGATGCCAATGCCAATGAACCTGAATTTATAAATCCCGATTTATTATATCACTTTAATTCCTATGTATTTTATAATACACCTGTATCTTATGTCTGGTTACAGTCTAATAGCTACAATCTTCTATATGATTTAGTCGTTCATTACGGGTATAATAAAGATAAAAAACTTGTAGAATCAATATTTAAAAAATTTGATTTTAATAGCCTTTCTGAGATGGAAGAATTAATCTTTAGAGACTCCGGTACTCATAAAAAATTAAAAAAACAAATATTTGATGATATAGAAACCATCACCTATAAAGGTAAAGTTGAAGATTTTTCTTATGCAAAAGAGGGAAATGGATATCTTAGAATAGGTGAAATTATCAATACAATTTCAGCTTCATCTAAAGAATATGATGAACCAGAACAGACAATTTCTTATTTATTTGAGCGAGAACTAAGAGTGGGAATTCAAGGTGATATTGAAAGTTATCTGAATAAAAACCCACAATATCAATCAAATCTGGAAAAAAACAATTTCTATGATTTACCTACTTTAAAAAAATATATAAAATACATCTATCAAAAGGAAAGTAGTACCATCTTTACAGTACAGGATGCTGACGGTTATACCACTTTAAGAAAGGATAAAAATTCTTCTTCTCAAATCCTACAAAAAATAAATACGGGTGAACAGATTGATGTATTAGATCAAAGTGGAGACTGGTGGTTAGTAGTATCAAAAGAAGGAAAAAAGGGATATGTTCACAAAAGTAGAATAAAATCTGAATAAATATGCTAATCAAATGATGAAAACCCTTTCCTTATTTTTCGCCTTCATTTTACTTTCTTGCAATGGAAAAGAAGGTAAAGATCAGCTACGGAATGACAAAGAAATGAACTCTTTAAAAAACGCTCCATACAATATAACAGATGAAGGAGATGGAACAAAATCAAACTATGACGATCTATCTCCTGAATTTACAAAAACTACAATAAAGATAAATGCTAATTGGAATGGGGTATATTATTATAAACCACAAAGTAGTTCAGATTCCATAGGGAGTTATTATATTGATATAGATCAAGCTAATTCAGATTTTGGATTCAGCGGGAAAAATTCCTTTAAGTTTAAAGTAGAACCTAAACAGGAAAAAGATTCATTATTACTTTATAATATAAAAAATAAAGAGTTGATAGGAAAAATTTATAAAAAAAACAATCAATTTTGGATAAAAAGTGACTTAATAAAAACCAAGGAAAAAAATAAAACAAATAATGTTTTTCTCTTACAATACGCCAAATCAGCTGATGATTTAGATTAATTTCAATAATATGGAATGAGTAAAACGAGAGATTTATTTATAGACTCTGGTACTTATAAAAATATAGCACTAAAAAAGTGATTTTTTAATTAATAAGACTACAAAATGATGAAAACCCTTCCCTTACTTTTCGCCTTCATTTTACTTTCTTGCAATGGACAAGAAAGTAAAATGAAGATGAGAAAAAAAAACAAAAGTTCTGAATTAAAAAAAAATGAAGAAATAAAATCATCTATAATTGAAAAAGATAATAATTATTCTATTGTTACTCAAAAAGAAGCTGATATTAACCAGGATGGAAAACCTGACAAAGTAACAGTTTATAGTACTGAATGGAATAAAGAAATTAAACCCAATGATTTTAAGCTTTTCAAAGTAATTGTTAAATTAAGTAATAACGAAAATAAGTTTACAATATTAACCAATGATAACATTATTGAGCCTTACTATCCTGACAATGTAGCATCCGGATTCTCTGATGTCAAAATTAAAGATAATTTCTTTACCATAGAACAGGCTAATGGAGGTGGTGGCGTCATTGACAGGAGCTTTATAACTTTTAAATATGATAAGTTTAAAAAAGGAATTTATTTACATAGATACTCTGTATTAACTACTGAAATGTCTTCCGGAGATGAAAAAGAGTATAAAACAGAACTGACTACAAAAGATTTCGGATCTATCCCATTCGGGAATTTCAATATTAAAGCGATTAACTCTAAATAACAGATTTTTAGAATCATTAAAGGGAGATCAGTATATTATATTTTTAATTTTTGCAATGGGAAAACACCCGTAATAAAATAGCTTAAAATAGAAGTTACAGATGAAAAATATATTATCTATATTTATTTTCGTAATCAGCATTACCTACGCTTCTCAGCATAAAGAAAGTTCTGAGAAAAACAAGATCAGCCTCAGACAGCTTTCAAATGAAACCAAAAGAAGTTCATTTAAAACTTATGTTAATAATGAAGATTACTTCATAAAGACCATTGATGTTAACAAAGATGGCATCACTGATAAAATTGTAAGCCACAAGCCTTATCAAGGGGAGGATTTGTTTATATTTTTAGGAAATCAGCAGGGAAAATATACACTAGCACTGGAAACAAGGAACTTTTCTGAGGATGGCGGCAATATTATTGGTAATATCATTCCTATTTTTAATGAAAAAGGATTTACTGTAAAAACATATTTCCCTGACCGCGGATACTATGAAAAAGAATATAATGTCATTATGCAAAATAATACATGGCTTCTTCGGAATATTATCTATAAAACAATGTCAGATATTTCTCAGGATGCCGTAATGTACATTTGTGATATTCCTCAAAATATTAATATACAAAAATCCGGATGGACTGACAGAATAACTCCTATTCCGGAAGAAAAAGTAAGGGCTAAAAAGTGCAGAACGGAAAAAATTCAGAATACAGCTTATTTTATTCAGGATCCTGATGGCTATACCAATCTGAGAAAAGACAAAAGCATTACCTCTCAAGTGCTGCAGAAGATTAAATCAGGAGAACAGATTGAAGTGACTGACCAGAATGGCGACTGGTGGTTCGTTACATCACAGGAAGGAAAGAAAGGATATGTCCATAAAAGCAGGATACAATCCAAATAGAAGATTTATATATTTAAGACCTCATGAAAAAAATACTTCCTACCCTTACTTTAATAAGTCTGTGTATACTTTCCTGTCAGGATAAAAAGACAACAAAGCCTTTCAAGCCTGATTCCAATAAAGAAAAATCCGTTACTTCTCCTGCAGAAAAGAAAGATGAAAAAGAAGATAGAGGTTTTATCATATTAAAAAAGACTTACCAGCAAAAGGATTGGATCAAACTTTATAATAAAGATCATTCAGAATGGAAATCGTTTCAAATGAACGATACTTTCAATGATGATGATGTTACCCCTTACATGATAAAGCCTGAATACACCCTTTTGGTTTTCAAATTCTTAGGCAATGAAAATGGATTTTATAAAGTATTGGTGAATGAAAATACCATAAAATATATAAAAGAATCAGATCCACTGTTTTTATATCAGACCACTCAGGAGCATATTTTATCTGTCTTCTCTGTGGGGTTCAATGAAAAAGAAAACCCTTTAAGAAAAATGCCTGATAGTAAAACCCCATCACAACCACTGGATGATGACAGCTTTTATTATCCTATTAAAATTACCGAAAATTGGTTAATGGTAAAAGATGATCATGAACAAAACTTATGGATAAAATGGTGTGACGAAAAAGGACACTTGATACTGGAACTTTACTATGATGCCTAAATGGCAAAAATCCCCATAAACAGTGAAAATTTTAAGTACAAAAAAGAGTTATCTTCAACCCATGAAAAAGATGATTCCATTTTGTTTTTTATTGCTGCTAGCGGGATGTAAAAACGATTCAAAACAGACTGTAAATGAAACTGAGCCTATAAAGAAAGACAGCCCTGTTGTACAAGCTCCTGTAGTGGAAAAACCTGTTGAAGAAAGCAAAATACTCCCTACTTTAAAAGAATGTACAGAAAAAACAGCTGACTACGAAACTGAGCTGGAGTGCATTTTCCCTAACAGTACAATGGAAGATGTATATCAAAAAATCATCAAAGAGAAAGAAGTGGAAAAAGCAGAACTTCTTCTTACGACATTGCCCAAACAAAGTAGTGAAAAGGAAATTCATCAGGATGGTCTGGAAACTATTAGCTACAAAGTATCCTCTAATAAAGTTGAAATCGAATTCTTATTTGCCGGCGGAGTTACCACTCTTGAATTGGAACAGAAAGGTGAAAATGTAAAAAGAACCATTATTCACAGTGCTGATTAAGGCATCTTTAGCATTATGAAAAGAATATTTTTAATACTTCCAGCCCTGGGCATTATTTCCTGCAAAAGCCTGCCGGAAGGATCTTCAAAAGATTCCGAAACGCCCGTTCATACCCAGTGGAAAGGAGACTATTCTATCTCTCATGATTTTGGAAAACTGGATGAAAACTCAGAAATGACATTGGATTATGGTCTCACCATTACCAAAGACAGCTGTACTTTTTGGGGACTTGGCTACAAAACCTTTTTTACAGATGTCTGCAGTATCACCGGAAATGAAAAACAGATCATAGTAAAATACATCAAACAGATTGAAGGCAGTCCAATGAGTAACCATCCTCCCACCGATACTCTGGCTGTTGTATTCAGGAAAGATAGAAAATATTATCTTCAAAGCAATATAGTTCCCAATAAGGACTGGCAGTACAATACTCCGATCCGGCTCAAAAAGAAATCATAAAAAAGTTCTCAACTTTAAAAAATATTTTATAATTTCGCTTTGTGAATTTTAACAACGGAACATATTATTATAGAATTTTTAACTCAGATCTGGGATAGGGATTCTTATGAACATAACTTAAAACCTCGTCCTTGACGAGGTTTTTTTATTTAAAAAAAAATTAAAAAGATGAAAATAAGTATTATTGGAGTAGGATTAATCGGAGGTTCAATGGCCTTGAAATTAAGAGAAAAAAAAGTTGCCAGCTTCATCTACGGAATAGATAACAGCAAGCAGCACATCACCGAAGCATTAGATTTGAAAATAATTGACGCAGAAGCAGATCTGGAAAAGGGAATTAAAGATTCAGATCTTATCATCCTTGCCATTCCGGTGGATGCGGCCAGAAAATTACTACCTGCCGTTCTTGATCTTGTATCAGATCATCAGACAGTTATGGATGCAGGTTCTACCAAGGCTGGAATCGTAGGTGCAGTAAAAAACCACCCGAAACGTTCGAGATTCGTTGCCTTTCACCCGATGTGGGGTACAGAAAACAATGGACCTAAATCTGCTATTGCAGAGAGTTTCTCAGGTAAAGCCGGTGTGATCTGCAATAAAGAAGAATCCGCAGATGATGCTCTGAATATCGTTGAAGGGATTGTAAATGCCCTCGAAATGCACACCATCTATATGAATGCTGAAGATCACGACATTCATACTGCTTATATTTCCCATATCTCCCACATCACTTCATACGCTCTGGCCAATACCGTTCTGGAAAAAGAACGCGAAGAAGAAACCATCTTCCAGCTTGCCAGTTCCGGTTTTTCAAGTACCGTGCGTCTGGCCAAATCCCATCCGGAAATGTGGGTTCCGATCTTTAAACAAAACAAAGAAAATGTTCTGGACGTTCTCAATGAACACATTACTCAGCTCAGAAAATTCAAATCTGCTTTAGAAAAAGAAAACTATGAATACCTTGAAGAACTGATTACAAATGCCAACAGAATCAGAGGAATCCTAAGATAAACCACTGAAAATCAATACAAAAAAAATATTTAATTAACCACAAAATAACTTTTTTTGTGGTTATTTTTTTGTTCCAATTTAAAATTAATTTTAATAAAGTTAAAAAATATTTTAACTTTATTAAAAAATATATTACTTTCGTAAAAAATAAATTCAATGAAGTTACCGATAGTCTGTCCAAGTTGTGACAATACTCTTAATGTAAGTCAAATGAAATGCCCTGCCTGTAAAACTGAGGTAAGTGGTGACTATGAACTTCCGGTTCTTCTTAAACTGAATCGTGAGGAACAGGATTTTGTCCTTAATTTTTTCCTGTCCAGCGGGAGCATTAAAGAAATGGCCAAACAGGCTGGCCTATCCTATCCCACCATGAGAAATAAAATGGACGACCTGATCACAAAGGTTGAACAACTGAAAAATAATCTGTAAACGCATACTAACCTGTAAACTCATTCATGATGAACTGGAAAACTATTTTCAATCCGTTTGAAAGATTTGATGAAAAACTTCTTCTTCTTGCCGGAACCCTTGCTGTCATTCTGTCTATTGTTGCAGGATATTGGACAGATACTGCCTTTACCAGTATATACAGAATCAGTTCTATAGAAAATGCTTCACTTGGAACGATAACGGTCTGTACTCTGTTAAGTTTTTCTGCTGCAATTGTCATTCTTTTTATTTTAGGCAAAATCCTGAACGGAAAAACAAGGATCATTGATATCGTCAATACTGTTCTGATCTCCCAACTCTTTCTGATCCTGTTACAATTCACAGGAAAAATATCATCCCTTAAACTCGCAGGAAAAAGTGTTGCCAACTACGAAGCTAGTCCCTCAGGAACATTTCCTTTTGTGGATTTCCTGATTATGATTTCTATGACCATTATATCTATTACCACTCTTATTTATAGCGTTACCCTTTTTTATAATGGATTTAAAACAGCGACCAACATTAAAAAATGGCAGCATATTGTACTTTTTTGTGCCGTAACAATGATCAGTTCTCTGATCTGCCAGATTATCATCAATAAAATTATTTAAATACTATGAAAATCAAATTATTATTTGTGCTGGCATGTCTGGCACAGTTTTGTCACGCCCAGATTGAAGGAACCTGGAATGGTGAAGTGGACATCCAAACCATGAAACTGCCCGTCATTTTTAAAATATCAAAGAAATCACAAGGCTATACCACCACTCTTATAAGTCCCAAGCAGAGTGCTAAAGAAATTCCTACAGATAAAACAGATTTCAGTAATAACGAACTCAGTCTTGAAATAGGAAGTATAAATGCCGGCTATAAAGGAACCTACAAAACAGATCATTTTGAAGGAAACCTGATCCAGAATGGTAAAACAATGACTTTAAACCTTTACAGGGATATTAAACCGGAAAGTTCCGAAGTTTCCTACCTTAATGGAAAAGCAATCAACACACAGAAGATTGATGAATTCTTAGATTATATGGTGAAGAATAATCAGGAAATCGGAAGTATAGCCATCTTCAGAGATGGAAAACCTGTTTATAAGAGAAACTTTGGTCAGAATCTTCTTCCTGGAAATACAGCTTATGACCAAAATACCGGATACCAGATAGGATCTATCAGTAAACTTATGACAGCGGTAATGCTTCTTCAGCTTATAGAAAAAGGAAAACTGAACCTTACCGATCCACTTTCAAAATTCTATCCTGAAATTCCCAACGCTGAAAAGATCACCATCCAAACGATGCTGAATCATACCAGTGGATTAGGAGATTATGTAGGAGAATCTATTGAAAACAATTGGCTATTTGAAAAAGCTGTAGGAGATAAAGCCATTATTGAAGCCATCAAAAAAAATGAGGTAAGTGCTAAACCCGGAGAAAAGTTTAAATACTCCAACTCCGCTTATTTCCTCCTGAGCAGAATATTGGAAAAGATCTATAAGAAGCCTTATAACGAGATTTTAAAGGAAAACATTCTGAACAAAGCACCAATGCCCCATACTTTTTCTGTACTTGACAATCCAAAAAATATTTTTAAATCCTATGAATTAAAAAATGGCAGCTGGAAAGAAGTAAAGGATTTTGATTTTCACAATTGCATCGGATTAGGAGACATCACCTCCACTCCGGAAGACCTGAATATCTTTATCAATGCCCTATTCAATGGTACATTTATCAAAAAAGAAACCCTTGACATGATGATTTCCAATAAAAAAGAGAAAGTATTTGGATCAGGAATTATGAAAATACCATTTTACAACATCATATCCTATGGACACGGAGGTACTACAGCAGGAAGCCACTCTATAGTATCCTTTGAACCTACAGATCAGTTATCCTATGCTGTAACCATCAACGGTAAGAATTTCCCTCAAAACAGCTTCTATATCGGCATCATGAATCTGGTATATGGCAGAGATTATCAATATCCAGCATTTAATAACACTAAAACACCTGCTGCTGACCTTGAAAAATATGTAGGAGATTATACCTCAAAAGATATTGCTTTGGGTTTAAAGATATTGATTAAAGATGACACATTATATGCCCAGGGCACCAATCAGCCGGAATTTCCACTCACTGCTCTAGAAAAAGATCAGTTTACCTTTGAAAAAGCTGGTCTAAAACTCTCTTTCACCCCTGAAAATAAACAGCTCCACCTCACACAAGGTGGGAAAACTTATCTATTCAATAAAAAAAGTCCCGGCAAATAGCTTCATACTAATATTGCAGTTGAAGACATAATCATTCCCTCCCTTGGAGGGTGTCAAAATTTCTTTGAATTTCTGATGGGTGGTTCTACTACGCAACAAAATAACATTCACAAAAAAAATCCTTAGATGTTTTTCTAAGGATTTTATATTTAAATAATGGAGTTTATATAACCCTCCGGAATAATATTCTAAACTAGCATTCCGGAACATTCACTGCAATGGCCAATCCTCCTTCAGAAGTTTCCTTAAAGCGGTCGCTCATAGAAAGAGCTGTTTCCCACATCGTCTGGATCACCTCATCCAAAGTTACTTTTGCTTTGGCAGGATCACTTTCCAGTGCGATATTAGCTGCTGTAATTGCTTTCATTGCCCCCATTGTATTTCTTTCAATACATGGAATCTGTACCAGTCCTCTGATAGGGTCACAGGTTAATCCAAGGTGATGTTCCATCGCAATTTCTGCGGCCATCAATACCTGTCCTACACTTCCGCCTAAGATTTCTGTAAGTCCGGCTGCTGCCATTGCTGATGAAACTCCGATTTCTGCCTGACATCCTCCCATCGCTGCAGAGATGGTTGCATTTTTCTTAAATAAAGTCCCTATTTCTCCTGCTACCAATAAGAAACGGACAATATCATCATCGCTGATAGAATCTGTAAACGCTTGAGAGTACATCAAAACAGCAGGAATAACGCCACTTGCCCCATTTGTAGGTGCTGTAATAATTCTTCCGAAGCTGGCATTTTCTTCATTTACTGCCAGTGCAAAACAGGCAATCCATTTATTGATATTGGTGAAGTTTTCTTCGGCATCCACAACCTGCTGAAACCATTCATCCTTATTTTTATAGATTTTATCACCCAATAATTTTCTGTTGATTCCTGCTGCTCTTCTCGAAACATTCAATCCACCAGGAAGAATTCCTTCCTTATTTACGCCCTTGTAAATACACTCTTTGATCTGCTGCCAGATGTAAAGCGCCTCTTCTCTTGTCTCTTCCTGAGTTCTCCAGCTTTCTTCATTAATGAAAATCAGATCGGAAATCTTTTTAAGTCCCAGTTTCTCACAATATTTTGCAATGTCTGAAGCCTTATGACAAGGATATATTGTACGTACACACTGCTTTTCTATTGAGTTTTTTTCCTGACTGGCAATAAAGCCACCTCCTACAGAATAAAAATCCTGAACAAGTTCGGTTCCATCTTCAAAAACAGCTCTGAAAATCATTCCATTCGGGTGAAAATCAAGTGATTTCTTCATATTTAAAATCAAGTGATGGCCATAAATAAACGGAATAACCTTCTCACCACCAAGATTAATGGTTTGGGTACTCTTTATATAGTCTATTTTTTCGTCAATTTTTGTAGTATTGATCGTCTTGTAATCTTCACCATTCAGACCAAGCATTCCGGCAATATCCGTTCCGTGGCCTATCCCCGTTTTGGCAAGTGAGCCGAAGAATTCAAGAAAAACTTCTTTAACGTCTTCTATTGATCTTTCTCTTTTTATAATCCTAATAAATGCAGATGCTGCATTCCACGGTCCCATTGTATGTGAACTGGAAGGACCTATCCCTACTTTAATAATCTCAAAAACCGATATTGATTCCATAAATGATTCTTCATTTTCCTCAAAAGCAAAGATACATGATAAATCTTATAATATGCATAGTAAAACTTCACAATTAGCAGCCTTATATCATGTATTTTTTACCTGTTTCAAATCTATTCTCCAATTTTCTTTAAATGAGCTTGAAAGGAAATCGTAAGTAAGAATATTACACTTAATTAAAGTGCTCCTGATGCTGGGAAAGATCAAGTCCCATAGTCTCAGATTCCTCCGAAACCCTTAAGGTAATAATCGCATTGGTTACTTTATACAGCAGTAAAGATCCTAAAAAAGTAAATGCAGACACCAGAAACAAGGCAGTCAGATGATGAAGGAATACTTCAACTCCACCATGAAGAAGACTGGCTTTTTCACCATGAGCAAAAATAGCTGTTAAAATCATTCCCATAATACCTCCTACTCCATGACAGGCAAAAACATCCAGGGTATCATCTATCTTCTTTAAAGCTTTCCAGTTGACCATCAGGTTAGAAACAATTGCTGAAATAAATCCTATGAAAAGACTTTCCTGAATACTGACAAATCCACAACCGGGTGTAATCGCTACAAGACCTACCACAGCACCAATACAGGCACCCAAAGCAGAAACACTTCTCCCGTTAATCCTGTCAAAAAATATCCAGGTCATCATAGCGGAAGCAGAAGCAATAGTAGTCGTTCCAAAAGCTGTTGCTGCAGATGCGGAAGCACTCAAGGCAGATCCTGCATTAAAACCAAACCATCCAAACCATAACATCCCTGTGCCCAGGAGTACATAGGGAATATTGGAAGGTTCATGATGTGGATTCTTCCGTTTTCCCAATACCAAAGCTCCGGCAAGTGCTGCAAAGCCTGCACTCATATGTACAACAGTGCCACCTGCAAAATCTTTCACTCCAAAATATTTGTTGAGAAGACCATCAGGATGCCATACCATATGACAAAGCGGAGTATAAATACAGATGCTGAAAAGCACAATGAATAAAAGATAAGAAATGAAACGGACCCTCTCTGCAAAAGATCCGGTAATGATCGCAGGAGTAATAACGGCAAATTTCATCTGAAACAATGCAAAAAGAATAAAAGGTATAGTGGGAGCCATCATACTATGGGGAAGACCTCCTACTCCATTAAAAAAAGGATAGCTTAATGGATTTCCAATTATTCCATAATGCTTACCCGCAATAGTAACTCCCAAAGATTCACCAAAGGATAATGAAAAACCAACGACCACCCAAACAATAGAGACTACTCCTAAAGCAATAAAGCTCTGCAGCATTGTAGAAATTATATTTTTCCGACCTACCATTCCTCCATAAAAAAATGATAATCCGGGTGTCATTAGCAGTACAAGCCCTGCCGCTGCCAAAATCCAGGCTACGTCAGCTCCTACAATTTTATCTTCAGTTAAAAACACTCCTTTATCAGAAATATCTGTACCCGGAGTCCAGAATAACCCTCCAATAGCAACCAATGCAATAAGAGAGAATGAAACGATCCACTTTAACCCTATTTTCATAAAATTTATATTTAACCCTATCAAAATTACATATAAATACTATGAAAAAGTTATTTAATTGACAAACACCCCTAAAAAAAACTATTCACTTAATAACATTATTGTTTTTTCACTGAATATTTCATTTAGAATTTTAGAAACTTCCTTAGCTTTGGTGGCCGGAAACAAATGGGTTCCTCCTTTAATCACATAATCCGGTTTTGAATTCTTGATGGGAAATACAATATCCTTATCTCCCAAAATCTGGATGACCTCCGGGTTTTCTTCAAATTTCCATTCGGATACTTTTTCTACAGACCATTTCAGGTAATAAGGGTCCCTTACTCTGAAATACTGAAGAAGTCTCGGATTTTTAGGATCAAAAAGCTTTCTGAGTACAGCATATACGTTGGCTGCTTTCACATTGAATAGTCCTACAGGCAGGATACGGGGAATCTTGGTTACCTCTCCTGTTTTTATGAATCTGGATTTTTCTTTATCAGATTTAATACTTCCCAGAATCACTACTTTTTCAGCAGGCTTCAGCCGATTGATCTCCTGGACCATAATTCCGCCAAAAGAATATCCCAACAGGCAGAAAGGTTCAGAAGGATCTACTTTTTCGGCCATCCGCTCAACATAAGCATGAAAAGGTTCATTTTCTTCCGGGATGAGCCAGTCTATAAAAATCAGTTCACAATGCTTGGGAAACTCTAATCTTTCAAGTACCTTAAAGTCTGCCCCAAGACCGCTTACAATATAAATTTTCATACTACTAATTTATGAAAAATGCGGAAAAGCTACGATTCAGATTAAAAAAAACTTGAACAACAGAGCTTTAATCGTCTTAAAAGCTCCTTTTGAAAATAAAATCTATATAAAAACCAATGTTTACCATATCGGGATCCATTCTGAATGACAAAATAATTTCACCTATACCTTCTACAGACATCCCTACACAAAAAAAAACAGCTCCTAAGAACTGCTCTTTTTATCAACATTACATTTAATTTTATTTCTTCTTTGCAGGAACTCTGTTGTCATTATCCAGCTTTTCAGTAGACACCTTAAACTGAATATCCATTTCGTTCTTAATGAAGTAATCTTTCAGTGAAGACTGGTAGAATACCTTGAAATCTCTTCTGTTCAGAGAGAACTTCGCAGATTCAATAGAAGTTGTAAACTGAGTAACATACACATTTGCGGGGAAAGAAATTGTTTTTCTCACTCCTTTAAGTGTAAGATCTCCGTATACGGTAGAATTATACTCACTGTTTGCTAAAGGAATAACTTTAGTCAAATGGAATTTCGCAACCGGAAATTTCTTCACTTCAAAGAAGTTGGTACTTTTCAGGTCATTGGTAAGTTTGATCTGATCTTCATCAGAAACATCACCAGCCATCATACTTCTCATATCTATGATGAATTCACCATCTACCAGTACAGTATGGTCAAAGTTGAATTTTCCACTTTTTAGTTTTATCGTTCCTGAATGGGAGGAAGCCTCAGTTTTCACAACCTTATATCCCCACCACCTGATCTCTGATGAAGTCACTTTCGAAACCTTATCAAATTTCCTTTGGGCAGAAACAAATGACATGCTTGCGCACACCATAGCAAACAATAGTAATCTTTTCATTCTTTTTTATTTACAATTCAACAAAAATAAAAAAAAGTGTAGAACTTCTACACTTTTAATAATCTTTTTTTGATTAATTTATTGAGCAGTTACCTTTACTACCATATCAATATCATCTTTCACAAAAACGTCCTGCATTGTAGATTTGTAAGCAACATCAAATTTCTGTCTGTCGAAAGAGAACTTATTTGAAACCAGACTTACTACTCCTTTGCTGTAAGAAATTTTAGCAGGGAAAGTAATCGGGCTTGTTTTTCCTTTCACAGTAAGGGTTCCTGTTACTAAAGAATTGTAGATTTTATCGCTGTTTTTCTTTACTCCTGTAATTTTAAAAGTAGCAGTAGGGAATTTTTCAACTTCAAAGAAGTCACCGTTCTTAAGGTGTCCGTTCAGCTTTTGCTGATACTCTCCCGTAAGGTCAGTCGCGTTAATAGAAGTCATATCCAATACAAAGCTTCCTCCTACAAGTTGATTTCCTTTCATGACCATATCTCCTGATTTCACTTTCACAGTTCCGTCGTGAGAACTAGCTTCAGATTTAGCTACTTTATATCCCCACCAGTGAACATCAGATGCTACTACTTTTTTAGACTGTCCGAAAGCTAAACCACCAGCTAATACTGCTAATAAAAATATTTTTTTCATTGTTTAGAATTATTTTAATTAAGTTTAGCACAAAGGTAGCCATCTTATTCAATAGATTTCGTTGATGTATATCAAGAAAGTTAATTATTTTTATGAATAATATCATCCCATAAAAAAACTCCGAATTTCTTCGGAGCTTTCTTTTATTCTTGATAGTAGGCTGTATATAATGCCATCCCTTTTAATGCTGTATGGTTTTGCTTGACCAGATAGATCGGAATGTTTCTAAGCATTCCTTCCATTTTATCACTGATCTTGAATTTTTCATAAAACTTGGCTTTATCGATATATTCTCTTACCATCTGAGGAATATCTCCGGCAATCAGCAATCCGCCGGTAGCTTTTACCTTTAAGGTTAAGTTATTGGCTTCTCTTGCCAAAAACTCAAGGAAAGTATCCAGAGCAATTTTGCATATCAGTACGTTATCTTCTACTGCTGCTTTATAAAGCTCTTCAACAAAATTACCATTGGCAAGACGATCTCCTAACCATTCAGGTTCCGGATGTCTTTTTACATCTCTCAGAAAACGATAGATATTGAATAATCCTGATTTGGATAATACATTTTCCCAGCTTACAATCCCATAGATATTATTAAGGAACTGGTAAAACTCAACCTCTACATTGGTTCTTGGTGAGAATTCAGAATGCCCTCCTTCTGTTGCAAAAGGTCTTAAATTTTTCCCGTCAAAGAAATATCCAGCTTCACCCAATCCGTTTCCTGGAGCAAGGATCGCCACATTTCCTTTTTCAAGATGACCGCTGGTATAAATGGCTTCAAGATCATCATCTTCAAGAAGAGCCATTCCGTAAGCAGAAGCTTCCAGGTCGTTCAGCATATCTACCTTTTCAAAACCGAAATCTCTTTTATATTCTTCAACATCTAAGTTCCAGCCTAATCTTACGGGGTTGCTTTTTCCGTCAATGACAGGTCCCGGCACAGCCATTCCCAGGCGTTTTACCTTAGCTAACTCATTATCCTGGATAAACTTTTTTAAGATGTCATTAAAAGAAGCATATTCCTTAGTAGAATATGTATTTTGTGCTTTAATCTCAAGACCTCCGTTACCGGAAACAAAATAGCCTAAGATGGTCATATCTTCACGGAGACTTGCTCCGATGATAGAAACATTATCATTATTACTGTTCTCTACTCCTGGTAAATAAAGTGGAAATTTTGGATTCAGAATCATAACCTCAAATTTTACCAAATATAATAATTGTTTTCGTAAATCCTGCACAGAACAAAAAAACCTTTCCACTTTCGTGAAAAGGTTTTGGTTAATAATTGTTTATATATTAAATCTAACTACTTTCCTAATGGAATATTATAACCGAATCCTACTCCGATATTCCCCACATTATAATCCTGACCAGCTAAATCTCCTTTAGTTCCTACAAAAACCTTTTGGTATTGTACGAAGAAGTTCCAGTCTCTGTTGTGGTATCCGATTTCAGGTTTGATATAGAAACCTCCGCTTGCTCTTTCTACATTCGTATTAGAAGCTACTGTTTTGTCTCCAACTAAGAATCCATACCCTAAGTCAGTTCCGAAATAGAAACCGGTTTGTTTTGGATAAATTCTTACTAAAGCAGCTACAGGGACTACTCCTACATCATTATTTTTATACCCGTTGTTATCTTTACCAAAATAGTGAGTATATCCTGATGCAATACCTAATCCAAATCCTGGAGTAATAAGGTTCTGATAAGCTACATCTACACCAACTGCTGCGGAAAGGTTATCTGCGGGAACTGCTAAACCAACATTTGCGCCTACTTTGATCATATTATTCATTTGTGAACTCTGTGCGCTTGCTATACCTGCTGTTAAAATTCCGGCAAGTAAAATTGCTTGTTTAAACATTTTCATAACTCTAATTTTTAAATTTTACTAAACAAGAGGATGTAAAAATCGTGCCAAGCAAAGCTTTCTGCTGTTTTTTAACACGCATCAAAACCGTAACAAAATGAATATCAATCATTTATTTTATGTTAAATTTTAAATGATTGTTTAACAATTTTTATAAAAAACAGGACCTGAAATGTGAAATATATCTAAAAAGTTAAAAAATATAAACAGGATAAGTCAACTTATTGATATAAAAGGAATTCAAACATTGGAAAACGCTAAGGCGCAAAAGTTTTATTAGCATTACGTATATTTTAAGCCACAAGAAGATCAAAGGTCTTCAGCAAGGATACTATTTATTTTTTGCCACGGCACCAATAAAATTATTCTATGCACTATGTGGTTATATCTTTTTAAACCACACAGATTTTACGAATAAATAAAATAATTCGTGCATTAGTTGCGATGAAAAAGCAGCGAGAGAATCTAACCATAAATAATTTTGTCGAAGATAAAATCCTCGCGCCTTACAATATACAACGTACAAAACCTTAGTGCCTGAGCATTTTCCAACAGCCCTATTGTGCACACATTATAATATTAACAAACCTTAACCCGTTATTATTTTAACCTTTTTTCTTCAGAAACATCAAAAAAATAAATGCTCTCATCATGGCTGACACCTTATTAAAAAATAAACATCTTCTCTGGCGTGCAGGCTTTGGTCCTGGAATTAATCAAATCGATGATTTGAAAAATAAAAACATCAAGACGCTGATTAATGAATTATTTAAAGAAGAAGGCTTTACAGAGATTACTTATGATACGCCTGATATCGAACCTGCTGCAGATTATATGAACAGTACAGCTCCTGCTGAAAAAAAGAAGGAAATGCAACGGATTTATAGAACACAGAACGAAGAACTGAATCTTAACTTTCTGGATAAAATGGTGAACAGTAAGGAACAAATGCGAGAAAAGATGGCTTTTTTCTGGCATGGACATTTTGCTTCAAGAGTCCTTAATCCAAAGTTCAATAAGCAACTTTTAAATACAATCCGGAAGAATGCATTGGGAAGCTTCAAAGATTTACTTTTTGAAGTCAGTCAAGCTCCGGCTATGCTTAACTTCCTGAATAACCAGCAAAATAAGAAAGACCACCCCAATGAGAATTTTGCCCGTGAGGTCATGGAGCTTTTCACTATGGGCAGAGGAAATTATACGGAAAAAGATGTGAGAGAAGGAGCCAGAGCATTTACAGGATGGAGTTACGATAAAGAAGGAAATTTTAAAGAAAGGAAAAATCAGCATGATGAAGAAACCAAAACTTTTCTGGGGAAAACAGGTAATTTTAACGGATCAGATGCTCTAAATATTATTCTGGAGCAAAAAGCAACCGCAAAATTTATCACAGCCAAAGTCTATAAGTTTTTCGTTAATGAAAATATAGATCAGAATATTGTAAATACACTCAGTATCAGCTTCTACAATTCCGGTTACGATATTAAGAAACTGATGACGGAGATCTTTTCAAGCTCATGGTTTTACGAACAGAAAAATATCGGAAACAGGATAAAATCGCCCATAGAACTGATGGCCGGAATGATGCGGATCCTTCCAATGAATATTCAGAATCCTGAAAACCTCATCGTGTATCAAAAGCTATTAGGACAAATGTTGCTTTATCCACCGAATGTTGCAGGGTGGCCCAATGGAAGATCCTGGATTGACAGCTCTACTCTGATGCTGAGACTTCAGGTACCGCAGATATGGTCCGGCCTTCGCCCGCTGGAATACAGTCCACGACAAGATGACGATATTGATATGGGAATGAAATCTAAGGAAACAGCTTTGAATAAAAGCTTTAAAAATCCCAATATAACAATAGACTGGAACCGGGTAGATCAGATTTTTGACCATAAAAACTGTGAGGATTATCTGATTCAGAAACCACAAAGCCTAGATATGAATACAGTCAATAACTTCTCTGATAAAAGCACGAAAATGACCATTATCAACCTTATGTCAACCCCTGAATATCAATTAATGTAAAGAGGGCACTTATATCTATCACCAAAATCCAACATTATGTTAATCAAAAGAAGAGAATTCCTCAAAATAAGTTCACTGGCCACAGCATCACTTCTACTTCCTAACTTTCTAAAAGCTATAACGTTGGAAGAGGCACTGAATCCCAATCAGAATATTCTCGTAGTTCTTCAGTTTACTGGTGGAAATGATGGCTTGAACACGGTTATTCCTACAAAAAATGACATCTATTTCAGAGAAAGGAAAACGCTTGCTGTTCAGGATTCTTTATCCCTTACAGATGAAGCCGGAATCAATCCTTCCCTCTCCTATTTTAAAGATCTTTTTGATAATGGAGAGCTTTCTGTGATGAACAATGTGGGTTATCCCAATCCGGATAAATCTCATTTCCGCAGCATGGATATCTGGCAATCGGCAAGCAGAAGTGATGAATTTCTGGAAACAGGCTGGTTAGGCCGCTTTCTGGATGAAGAATGTTACCGTTGTGAGCATCCCACACAGGCGCTTGAAATTGATGATATGCTAAGCCTAGCTTTGAAAGGAGAAAATAATAAAGCATTTGCTTTTAAAGATCCTAAAAGGTTATATCAAACCAGTCAGGAGAAATATTTCAAATCTCTTTATGATCACCATCATGATGACGAAACGGTGTCTTACCTTTATCAGACTTTAGGCTCTACGATTAACAATGCCGGCTATATTTTTGATAAGAGCAAAGCAAAAAAAACGGAACAGACTTATCCTAATTCGCAACTGGGAAAGGACTTTAAGACAGTGGCCTCTTTAATCAAATCAGATATCAATACCCAAGTTTACTATCTTTCCATTGGAAGCTTTGATACCCATGTGAACCAAAATGACAGACAGAAAAAACTGTTCAGTGATATTAATGAAGCTGTGAAGTCCTTTGTGGCTGATATGAAAAGCAATGGCTTATTCAATAATATTCTTTTGATGACCTTTTCTGAGTTCGGGCGCCGAGTGGCCCAAAATGCAAGCAATGGGACAGATCACGGAACGGCTAACCAGATGTTCTTTATCAGTGGAAACCTTAAAAAGAAAGGCCTTCTGAACAGTCTTCCAGATTTACAGAATCTGAATGAAGGTGACCTGATCTATACAGAAGACTTTAGAAAAGTATATGCTACGATCCTTAAAAACTGGTTGAAGGCCGATTCTTCCAAAGTGTTGGGATGGAAAAACGGAGTTTATGACTTTATATAAATCGACTGAGCTCTATTTAGGCATAAAAGTTTTATAACACTTAAGTTATTTTTAAGTGATAGATTTTATGTATGAAAAGTATACTTAAGTTTTGAAATCTCCGATTTCCAGGAATATTATAATGAATACATCAGTTGAAGAAGTGAACATTCCCCTCCACCGGAGAGGTGGCAAAAATTCATTGAATTTTTGACGGGGTGGTCATCATCTCCCCTTCTCCTATCACCACAAAAAAAAGAGACCATCCATAATGACAGTCTCTTTTCGATAATTTTAAATTTTAACTACTTTTACTTTTAAGCAGTAATCTGCTTCGGTTCTTTCTCTTTCTGATCTTCTTTCTTATCAAGTTTCTCAGATATTTTTTTAACGATATACTCTATCGCTATGGGTGCTATAATGGCAATAAGTGCTTTAAATATTCTTGATTTCATATGGTGATTTTGTACTTGATTACTACAATTTCCAAGCCAAGATAAAAATCAGAGGTCAATTTCAATTAAAATTTTCCTGAGTCTCAGTTACTATCCTGATCTTTTTACCTGATAATTCAGAAATACTAGTTTTCTTCCGGAATGATCAGATCCTGATAATTTTTACTTCCGGCTTTAAATTTTTCTTCCATTCTCAATCTTAGCTTTTTTGGTCGATGAACAATCAACGAATCTCCAAAGCCCAGCAACAGTCTTTCTAATTCAAAATTGATCTGCACACAAATTTTAAAAAGAGTACCTTCCTCAACCTCATTAATGATCTCCTGACTTTTATGTAATGGTTTTGTTTTGATATAAGGAGCATTGGCCGTATCAACAAAGAAAATGACGTTTTTAGGAGACATAGATTCTGAAACGGTAACTCCTACAATATTCTTAAAGTATTCATCTCCGTCCAGATCCTTATCAATGTAAGGAAGGGCTTCATCTGTTTCAATACTTTCCATTCTGTCCAGAGCCAGATTATACATTTTCTGTTTGTAAAGACAGATGAGGAACCAGCGGTTGTTAAATTCTTTCAACAGTTGCGGATGAACGGTGAAAATATTGGATTCTCTTGCAGTAAAGCTCTTGTATAAGATTTTCAGTACCTTTTTATTGAGAATACCTTCATACAGAATATCAATATGCTCCAACCCCTTCAACTGTTCATTTTTATCCAAATGAATGATTGACTTCTGGTTAGTAGAATGAATAGAATCCTCCAGTTTCTGAATGACACCGTTCATTTCTTTGAACATAGAGAAATCTTTGAACTGCTTCAGGATCTGAACTGCATTATTCATCGCTTTCAGATCACTTTCATTTACAGAAATATTATGGATACTGTAGTCCGGATCGCTGTAACGGTAATATTTTCTTTCATATACTTCAATAGGAGCTTCATACCCGAATTTCTCACTCCGCATATTCTGAAGATCCAGCTGAATAGTCCTTCTGCTTACATAAGATTCTTTTCCCTCAAATTCAAATAATGCTTCGGAACATTCATCAATAAGATCTTCCAAAGTATATTTACGGTATTTGTTTTTGAGGCACTTGTCTAATGTTTTATAGCGGATCAGTGCGTTTTTATTGGATGACATGATTATTCTTTTTTATCTGAAAACCTATTTCTCTCTCAGCGGATTTCCTTCAAAAATCAATCCTTCCCATCCGAATTCCATAAAGTTTCTGATGTTCTGGTGATCTGTTCCATGAGGGTTTTTAAGTACATCTTCCCTATAAAAATCTCCGAAAAGCGGAAGTGTCTCCTCTTTTGTCAATCCGTGATAAGATGCAAAACCGAATATTTTACATGACCCATTATTCTGGTCTTCTTCATTTCTCGTATTTCCATTTTTGAATGCAGTAGGGGTAAAATGGTAATTTGCATCTATATAAGCAATCACATCGCTGAATTGAACGGTTTCAGGAAAATGTTTTAATTGTTCTAATAATATCATAGTTGTAAGTTTAATTTTTTTTACATAATGCTAATAAGCGAATTTGCATACCAGCGAATTTGTCTTTTTTATAATTTTTGTAAAAATAATCAAAAATTTATTATCTACGCAAAACTATTGCGCAATAAAGAAGTTACTTTGCATTATCAAAATAACAAAACAATGGAATTTAATGGAAATCACTTAATCGAATTGGGATATAGACCCGCTAAATGGTTTAAAGATGCCATTACCTATATCAACGAAAATCATCTGGATGAAATTCAGATTAAAGAATATCTGGAACAGTTCAAACAACCTGAACATATTCCGCTTCATGAAACTGCTCCTGAGTTTATCATCAACATCAGAGCGGAACATGAAAATGAGAGTGATAATGTAGAAAAAGTAATCAAAACGATGAAAGTTCTGATGAAAACACCTACGCTCACTGCCGGAGCTTTAATGCCGGATGCCTGTCCTACAGGTCCCGAAGGTCATATTCCTGTGGGAGGTGTGGTGGTTGCAAAAAATGCCATCCACCCGGGATTTCATAGCGCAGATATCTGTTGTTCTGTAATGCTGACAGATTTTGGAAAGGTTAACCCTAAAGATATTCTGGATGCTGCCCATTCTGTAACACATTTCGGATATGGAGGAAGACCAAGAGGCGAACAGATGCCGATGTCCCAGGAACTGATGGATGCGTTCAGAGAAAATGAATTCTTAAATGATGAAAAATTAATCAGCATTGCCCGTTCTCATATGGGAACTCAGGGAGACGGAAATCATTTCCTATTCGTTGGAATTTCCAAAAACACAGGAAATACAATGATGGTAACCCATCACGGATCCAGAGCTCCGGGTGCTGCATTATATGATAAAGGAATGAAAGTTGCCAACCGTTTCAGACAGGATATTTCTCCTGAAACATTAAAAGAAAATGCATGGATTCCTTATGATACTGAAGAAGGAAAATCTTATTGGGAAGCGCTGCAATTGATAAGAACATGGACGAAGGAAAACCATACCAATATTCACGATGCTGTTTTAAATAAACTGAAAATAGAGAAAGAAAACAGATATTGGAATGAACATAATTTTGTTTTCAAGGATGGTGACCTCTTCTATCATGCAAAGGGAGCGACTCCATTGGATGATAAATTCATGCCTGATATCACGGGACCAAGATTGATTCCATTGAATATGGCAGAACCGGTATTGATTGTTCAGGGAAAGACCAATGAAAGAAACCTTGGTTTTGCTCCACATGGAGCGGGAAGAAATTTCAGCAGAAGTCAGCATAAAAGATCTTTAGCCCATAAAACGACTGAGGAGATCTTCAATGAAGAAACAGCAGGATTGGATATCAGATTCTATTCCAATGAAATTGATATTTCCGAACTACCCACTGCTTATAAAAGTGCAGCGAATGTAAGAGCACAGATTGAAGAATATGGACTTTGTGAAGTACTGGATGAAGTGATGCCTTACGGATGTATTATGGCGGGTGATGTTCAGAAAAATGCACCGTGGAAGAAAAAATATAGAAAGGCATAATTCTTTATTTAATATCACTCAATATAAACCTGATAGGTTTCCAAAAAAACTAATAACCAACCTTATGGGTGTCAAAGCCTGTAGGGTTCATGAAAACTTATCATAATGGCAGGGGCAGTAGCTCAGATGGTTAGAGCAACAAAAAATTACTTTTCGCTACGGGCAAATAAAGTTCCTATAAACTACCAGGTTTGTGGGTCACAGGTTCGAGTCCTGTCTGCTCCTCAATACAGTGAAAATGCTTATATTCATATATCTGTCATTTCATACGTAAAAAAAATGTAAGGCAAAGAAAGTTCCTATATTTTAGAATTACTTTCCGCCTTTTTACAAATTATAAAGCAAAGGGAGTTCCTATATTTTTCGGATAAATTACTCCCCGCTTTTTATAAACTATAGGTAAAAGGAGTTCCTATACACTTCACTTTTAATGAACTTACTCCTCACTTATTTTTTAAACTTAAAACAATGAAAACATTACAATTATTCAATGCTGTATTGGCTAAAAAATCAGATAAAATGCCATTTATTTCCAATGAAGGTTTTATTATTGAAACTGATGCACTTTGGGCTAAAAAAGAGATCATCTCTTATTATGCAAAGGAAAAATTAAATGGAAATGACCTGAATAAATCCTTTCATAAATCCTGGGAGAAAATAAAAAACACATCCAGAATTGAATTATTTTTTGAACAGATTCAACATTATATTTCAACCTATGGAAGTAATTTCCAGAGTGAAATCTATATTCCTAAGGAAATCCTAAATGTTCCTGATGTGAAGATGATTTTTAAAGTAATCAAAGCTTATACTGTAGAAGAAATGCAGGAAAAATGTCTTTCTCTGCTGAGATCCGGGATTGCTTTAAAAGAAGAAACAATCAATGATCTTTTATATATCCTTACAGAAGAGCTTGATTACGATTTTACAGGAAAAGAAAATATCAGAAATAAAGAAGCGATTATAAAAATAGCCGATTTATATGAGATCTATCCAGAAAACCCTGTTGAATTTTTCCGTTATGTGATTTATAAAACCACTCAAACAACGCTTTTAATTAAAAACGATGAATTGATTGGCTTAATTAAACAAAGCAAATTTAATCCAACCTATCTATTTGAAAGCTTTGGAATGGAAAAAATGGCTGAAATTTTCAATAGATTTAAACCGTTATTTCTTGCTTATAAAAACAGAGCTCCGAAAGCGATTAACAAAATTTCGAAGCTGTCTAAAGTACACCATAAGCCATTAATTTCGAATCCGTTAAATGATGCAACTCATATATTATTGGAAACCAGCGATTGGCATTGGTTAGAAAATGCAACACCGTTTGCCCTATTCAAAGCATTATCAGCATGCCATTCCAGAATGTATGGTCAGGACACTTTTGTCTATAGAGTCAGAAATGGAAAATCGTGGGTTAAAAAAGGTAAGGAAACTTATGTGAATCTGTTAAACTATGATTTTATTTTAGATTTTCTGAAGCTGAAATACGAAAGTTTTTCCGGAAAGAAATTCTATTTCCCGGAGAATGTAGAATTTGCGCTGCCAACTTCTGAAAAAATGTTTGTTGGAAATATTCCTACCGGAACCCGTTTTTATGGAGATAGACTGGCTGTTGGTATTTATTGGGAAGATAGATGGGGAGCCCGGGACCTTGACCTTTCAGGATTGAATATTGAAGGAAAAATAGGTTGGAATGCAGCTTATAATTATGGTGAAGGACAATTGATGTATTCCGGAGATATGACTTCTGCTCCCAACGGTGCTGTAGAATATCTTTACGCCAATAAAGGATTAAGTACCTCTACTCTTGTTATGAATAATGTGTTCAGCGGAGATGCAAATTGTGGATATAAAATCGTTATCGGAAAAGGAGATCAAATTTCCTACGACTATATGATGAATCCGAATAACCTCTTTGCTGAAGCAAGATGTAACTCGGTTCAGAAACAAACGATTCTGGGAATCCTGTTACCAAAAGTGGGAAAACAATGTTTTGTACTGTTGAATTTCGGAGCTGGACATTCTCACGTTTCCGGAAATAATGAGGTATCCATGATGGCTACCAGTGCATTATATCAGCAGTGGTCTGAAGCTATGTCATTCAATGAGCTTATAAAAGAGCTTGGAGCAGAGACTACCACAAAAAAATCCGAAGCTGATTTTGATTTTTCAATGGAAACTTTGGAAAAGGATAGTTTTATCAGAATTTTTAAATAAAATATGCTGTTCAATAGATTTGAACGGCATTTTTATTTTAACTAGTGATTTTATTTAATCTCTCGCTGATTTTGCCGATAAAGCAGGTTATTTTTAAAACCACTGTTTGTCATACATTCACCTTTACAACAGAAAAATGTCCTTCATTCACCTGAATAACGACTTTCTTTCCAAAATCAATCCGGATGCTGAACATATTCTCTAGTGGAAACTGCAATACATCCTGAAGAATCAAACGAATTACTCCAGCATGGGCAATAATCAAAACTTTTTCAACTTCTTTTTTAGTAACCAATTCGTTCCAAAAACAGAGTACACGGCTTTGCATTTCAAGGAGATTTTCTCCACCTGATGCTTTTACATGGATAAAATCTTTATACCAGGGATTGATCTCTTCTTCCGGAATATCAGTCCATTTTTTCAGCTCCCAGTCTCCAAAATTCATTTCCCGAAGTCTTTCATCGGTTGAATAATTAAACTTAAAATGTTCTGCCATAAGACGGCATCGCTTTGCCGGGCTTGAAATCACTAACTCAAAATCATTATCCAGATGCAAACTTTCAAAATCTTCTGAATAATCTTTACGTAAGGGCATTTCGGCAAATCCATAACACAGATTTTCCGGATTATCTACAGCAGTATGACGAATCAGATGAATTTCCATACAATCATCGTTCCTAAGTAAAATAAAACTTCAGTTACCTGCTGCACAGCTCCCAGACAATCTCCGGTATACCCTCCGATATGTTTTTTAAAATACCATCCCATACAGATCTTTCCTAAATAAGCCAGTGCAAAAGCCAGTATCAGGCGCCAGTCTGGTATTAGGGCAAAGGAAAGTAAGACTCCCATAAAACTTACCAAAAGAGCCATACCATCCAAGGGCTTATTCGCCAGAGGCTTTGATTTGCTTACATCAATATCTGTCACATACTGATGCGTATAAATCATCGTTCCTGAAATAAAACGGCTTGAAGTATGTGCCAGAATAACAATTCCCAGGGTCTTTATCAGATCAACTGTTCCCAAAGCCTGAATACTGAAGAATTTCAAAGCAAACAATAAAATAATCCCAATCGTTCCATAGGCTCCTACTCTACTGTCTTTCATAATGGTAAGAATTTTTTCTTTTCCATATCCGCCTCCGAAACTGTCACACATATCCGTAAAACCATCCTCATGGAAGGCTCCGGTTAGAAGGACGCTGCCAATCATCATCAGAACAATTCCTATTTCAAGATTAAAAAGCTGAGAAGAAAGGTATAAAATCCCTGCATTAATCAACCCTACCAACAATCCGATCCAGGCGAAATATTTCTGGGATTTATTCATGATCTCACCGGAATACGGAATAGTGAACGGAACGGGAATTCTGGTGAAGAACATCAGTGCCGTTGCAAAATAGATCAGTTCATTCTTTAAAGTCTTCATTTATTCTTTATTTGAAACGTGAGCATCTTCAAAACTGGACATTTCGTTCAGAAAATTGACTGCACTTTGAATAAGCGGATACGCCAATGCACAGCCTGTACCTTCACCCAAACGTAAATTAAGGTTCAATAAAGCTTTTTGTCCCAATAATTCAAGAAGCTGAAGGTGGGCATTCTCATCACTTACATGACAGAATATACAGTTTTTCAGAATCTCAGGATTCTTTTTCCATGCCGTGGCCACTGCAATGGTAGCAATAAATCCGTCTATCATGATCAGCATATTCTGACGGAAAGCCTCTTCCATCGCACCCATCATCTGCACAATTTCCAGCCCGCCAAAAGTCTGAGCAATTTCGTCCGGGGTTTTAACACCTGGATATTGCTCTATGGCAGCTGATAAAATACTGATCTTATTCTGCAGCTGATCATCATTCAATCCTGTTCCACGACCAATACAGCTAGCAATGGGAATATCAAATAGTTTACTCATCATCAGAGAAGAAGCGGAAGTATTCCCAATTCCCATTTCACCAAATCCAATAATGTTACATCCTGTTTCAGCAATCTCTGCCACTACCGAGTTTCCATTCTGCAAAGCCTTTTGATATTCTTCAGAAGTCATCGCTGGTTTCTCCAAAATATTACGGCTGGATTTTCTGATTTTTTTATCGATTAGCTCCAACCCTTCCGGAAAATCAAAGTTGACTCCGGCATCTACAATCTTAATTTCAATATTATGCTGCCTGCAAAATACATTAATAGCCGCTCCACCACCCAGAAAATTCATTACCATCTGATAGGTTACCTCCTGCGGATAGGCACTTACTCCTGCTGTTGCAATCCCATGATCGGCGGCAAAGACCACCAGATGAGGATTCGATAATTGGGGGGAAGTAGTATTTTGAACCATCCCAATTCTGTGGGCAAGATGTTCCAGATGTCCTAGTGCACCTAAAGGTTTTGTCTTGAAATCAATTTTATGCTGTAGTTCGGTTGTCAACATGGGTATAAAGTAGTTATGTTAAATAGAGAAAGTGCAATATTAGTGAAATAAGGGGTATTCTGGGTAATGGATGGAGGATGTATTAAGGAGAAAATAGATAATAGACGAAGAGATGAGAGACAAGAACCGCGAAAAGGAAGCTGAGAACTATATTTTAGATTTGAGACTGTTGAAAAACCTTGACAACCTTTAAACCTTTAGGCTTGGAGTGTTTGAGCGTAAGATTCTTTTATATTGTAATAAAAATATTATACCCCCTCCATTCTCAAACTCAAAACAACTACGTAAGAACATTGCGCACAATCATCATTACTTTGCATTATAAAATTGAAAACAATGACACCAAAAATACTAGAAAAAATAAAAGAAGTGGAGGCAGTACGAGGCGTAGAAGTCCTTCTTGCCGTTGAATCCGGAAGTAGAGCGTGGGGCTTTGCCTCGCCGGATAGTGATTATGACATACGTTTTATATACCGCCATGAAAAAGACTGGTATCTTTCACCATGGGATAAGGATGAAACGATAGAATTTATGACCGAAGATGACCTGGATGGTTCCGGATGGGATCTCAGAAAGACTTTTCACCTTTTGCTTAAATCGAATGCCGCTTTACTGAGTTGGTTCTACTCCCCTATCGTTTATACAGAAAACGCAAAGTTTATGAAGCTTTTCAAACCATTGGCTGATGCTTGCTTTTCTCCGATAGCTGTTTCCTATCATTATTTAAGCATGAGCAAAAAATACCTGGAAGCCTGCAGAGCTGATGAAATAAAATTAAAAAGTTATTTTTATTGTCTTCGTACTGCCTTAACCGGAAAGTGGATCATAGAAAAAGGAACAGTTCCACCTGTATTGTTCAGTGAACTGCTTGTTTTAGTAGACAATGAAACCAGAACAAAAATAGAAAATCTCGTAGCCCTAAAAGCAACGAAGGGAGAAGCTTATTATCACGCGAATGATTGGGAATTGTTTGAGTTTTTGGAGAAAACGATCGCTTATAATGAGGAAAAGTCAAAGGGTTTGAGAGGTGGAAATGCTGACAAGAAGGAGATGGAGAGGGTTTTTAGGGAGATATTGAAACTTTAAATAAACAGAAAAATACTATTAACATTTTTAAAATAACATCAAATGAAAAATATAATCGCACTCTCTCCTATGTATACGGAAGACAGCAATAATCTTAAAAAAGCATCGCTCAATTCACCATATGAACTGAGCCGCTTCAACGCAAAATGGAACGTTCCTGAAGAATTTCGTACTGATGTGATTGCGGTCTATGGTGAAGACATTTATTCCGAAATTGTTGCTGAGCAATGTAATCTAATCCTAACAAAACCAAAGGACAATTGGCTTTCTGAAATTTCAGAAGAATTTACCCATCGTAAAATTACCTATGGGCAATTAGGAGACTTTCTGCAAGAACGAGATATATTCATTAAATGTTCTGACTTTAAAAGTTTTAAAGCAGGAGTTTATCATAACTTGACAGACATCAAAGGTTTTGATACTGTAGATTTGAACTCGAACGTTTTCACCTCAGAAATAGTAGAATGGGAACTTGAAGTAAGATGCTTTGTATTTAATAATGAAATAAAAACATATTCTTCTTATTGGAGAAACAATAGCTTTGATACAAATCCATTATCTGAAACTGAAGAGCATGATATGTTTGAGTTTTTCAACCGCTTTATCCAGAAATATTCTTCAACATTACCCAATGCTATTGTATTAGATTTTGGAATCATCAAAGGAAAAGGCTGGGCATTAATTGAAGCTAATCCGGCATGGTGCTCAGGATTATATGCCTGTGATGCAGAAAAAGCACTGGAAGTTGTTGTCAATAGCTGTATTAAAAACTAATTTAAAAAATATTATTTGAATAATTAAAATGACCATCCAAGACCTCAAAAATAAAAACCTCCTCCTCTTCGAAGCCATCTCCGGAAGCCGGGCTTTCGGCCTGGCAACGGAAACTTCGGATACGGATATCCGTGGCGTGTATTATCTGCCGAAGGAAGATTTCTTTGGGCTGAACTATATTCCACAGATTTCCAATGAAACGAATGATATTACCTATTATGAAATTGGAAGGTTTGTGGAGCTATTGCAAAAGAACAATCCTAATATTCTGGAAGTGCTGGCAACTCCTGAAGAGTGTATTTTACATAAACATCCGTTGATGGATCTGCTGAAAACTGAAGACTTTCTTTCTAAGTTATGCAAAGACACTTTTGCAGGATATGCCATTTCCCAAATTAAAAAGGCGAAAGGTCTTAACAAAAAGATCCTGAATCCTATAGACAAAGAAAGAAAATCTGTTCTTGATTTCTGTTTTACTCTGGATGGACAAGGTTCTGTTCCTTTGAAAAAATGGTTCTTGGAAAACGGAAAAGTTCAGGAAAAATGTGGCCTAACAAGCATTGACCATACCAAAGGGATGTTTGCATTATTTTATGATGAATCTCAAACATTGGGGTATAAAGGAATTATTCAGCATGAAGAAGCGAATCAGGTTTCGGTATCTTCTGTTCCAAAGGATGAAAAGCCCGATGCTTACCTGTTCTGTAACCTCGATGCCTACTCCACTTACTGTAAAGACTACAGGGAATATTGGAAATGGGTTGAGGAACGCAATGAGAACCGATACAACGTCAACCAAAATCATGGACAGAACTATGACAGCAAAAATATGATGCACACCATCCGTTTGCTGCAATCCTGTGAACAGATATTTACAACCCAATCCCTTCAGATTCGGGTAGAAAACCGGGATGAACTGCTGGATATCAAAGCTGGAAACTGGTCGTATGAAGCGGTGATGCAAAAAGCTGAAACCCTTATTGAATCTATTGAACTTCATCATTCAAATTCACTTCTTCCTGAAAGTCCTGACCTGGAAAAAACCACTAAAATTCTGGTTGACATAAGAGAAAAACTATACGGAGGAATCATCAGTAATGAATGATAAGTAATGAGTAACACTAGTGGGAAACTACAGCTGTGGCCTCCCACTCTAATACTCTAATACTCTCAAACCCTCAAACCCTCAAAACTACCTCTTCTTCGAAGCCTTCGCTATTTTGTTATAATCAAGACAAAGCTTCATCCAATACTCAAAATCTTCGGGTTTCTGAAAACCAATGGGCTCCACATAACAGTATTCCTTTAACTGTTTCCCTCTCATAATCATAGGAAGAAACCCCATTTTCTCTGCTACTTCTTCTTCCTTTTCAGGATTATAACGGCACATCAGGTTATCATGACTGATATTGATACACATTTTATCATTCACCAGAAATGCAAGGCCGCCAAACATTCTCTTTTCTTCAATTTTAATATCATTCACCTGAGCCAGCCACTCTCTCACCCTGTCAGCCAATTCAGTATTATAAGCCATGATGATGATGTTTTAATAGTAAAGATAGCGATTATTATGATGATTTTCTGATTCCTAATTAATGATAAAAATAAAATTTTATTTAAATTAATTATTGTTTTACGATAATTAATTATACATTTGCAATACTAATTAATGATCGTGTCATGAACCAGACCAAAATTATTTCCCGAATTTTATTTTATATCTGCTCGGTAGTATCGGCCGGATATTTAATCATCGTCTTATATTCCATGCTCTGCCTGGCTACAGCTTTTTCTGTAACACCTTATGGAAACGGGCAATATCTCCATATCAATTATCCATTCACTGAGCAGCCGTTTTTGAATATAGAAGATAATTATCCCTATATCATTTTTTCATTTCTGTTGGTTTTATTTTCCTATGGAATCTTTTTCTGGCTTTCAGCAAAAGTTTTCAGAGTATTCTTCCAGCCGAAGCTTTTTACCCAAGAGCATGTATTGCATCTTAAGAGATTTTACCTGTATAATATTTTCATTCCGCTTCCTCTGGTTATTATCGCGAGTTTCTTCGTGGAAGTAGAAAGTATTGTATGGGGACTGGTGTTTATTCACTTTATGCTTGGAATTTTCTGTCTGTTTCTTGCCAATATCTTTAAGCAAGGACTACATTTGCAAAACGAACAAGATCTATTTATTTAAAATGCCAATTATAGTCAACTTAGATGTCATGTTAGCCAAACGAAAAATGCAGAGTAAAGAATTGGCAGAAAAACTTGGAATCACTCCCGTTAACCTTTCCATCCTGAAAACCGGAAAAGCCAAAGGAGTACGCTTCGACACCCTGGAAGCCATCTGCAAAATCCTGGAATGCCAGCCGGGAGATATCCTGGAGTATAAAGAGTAGAATTCAAAGTTCATCGTTTAAGGCGGTTACCCTTTCAATAGTCTGTTATTTGAAAGCTGAAAGTCTTTTCCTTTGTTCTTTATTTTTGAATCTCTAAGTCTCTCATCTCTTCGTCTATTATCTATCCGCCTCTTTAATTCAACATAACTGTAGTCCTCAAAAGGATTGCCTGTTCTTCTATTACCCAAACTCAATATTATGAATACCTTATCAATCAACAACCTAAACCTCACCTACAAAAATGGTTTTCAAGCGATTAACAACATCTCTTTAGAAATAAGCAACGGAATGTTCGGACTGTTGGGACCCAATGGAGCTGGAAAATCATCACTCATGAAAACTATTGTAGGAGTACAGAAACCGACCTCGGGAAGTATTATTTTTAATGACATTGACATTATTAAAAACCCTGAACACATCAAACAAAATTTAGGATTTCTGCCCCAGGATTTTGGAGTATATCCTAAAATTTCCGCGTATGACCTCTTAGACCATATTGCTGTTCTGAAAGGAATTACAGATAAAGCCCAACGTAAAAACCAGATTGTAAAGCTGCTTGAAAAGGTGAATCTTCAGGATTTTCAAAACAAAGAAGTTCATACTTTTTCCGGTGGAATGAAGCAGCGCTTTGGAGTTGCCCAGGCATTATTGGGAAATCCTAAAATTATTATTGTAGATGAACCCACAGCCGGTTTAGATCCCGAAGAACGAAACCGTTTCAATATTCTCCTGAATGATATAAGCCGCGATGTTATCGTTATTCTTTCCACGCATCTGGTGGAAGATGTGAGAAATCTGTGTTCAGAAATTGCAGTAATGAACCACGGGCAAATTCTCAGAAAAGGAGAACCCAAACAATTGATGGCTGAATTAGAGAATAAAATCTGGTCAAAATCCCTGGAAAAAAACGAGTCGGAAAGCCATTATTCACACTATGAAGTCATCAGCAGGCAATTGATAGAAAGAAAGTTCCATCTTACTGTATTTTCTGAAGACTCACCTCTCGATTTTAGCCCTGTAAGTCCTTTACTGGAGCATTTTTACTTCTATACTTTAACGCAAAAACCTTAATCATGAATGCCATATTTTCTTTTGAAGCCAAACGCAGTACAAAGCATTGGCTTAGTTATCTTGTTGCCTTAATCCTTGTATTTCTGGGTATTTTCTGTGGAAACCAATTCAACCTTTCCATTGGAGAAGGAATCTATTTAAATTCACCTTATACCATTGGATTCATGACCGGAATGCTAAGCCTTTCCATCATATTTTTTGCAACAGTTTATGCTTTACAATTATTATTTAAAGACTATGATTCAAAATTTGACACAGTACTCTTTTCATTTCCTATTACCAAAAAAGCTTATCTCAAAGGGAAATTCTATCTCTATTTTCTGCAGACCTTTTTAAGCTTTTCCTTTTTGATGCTGGGATTTGTTATAGGCCAAAGCCTTCGGACCGGAAGTGAAATGCAAAACGGATTCAGTATAGGGTACTATTTCTATCCTTTAGTTATTTTTGGGTTCCTCAATAGTCTTTTGGTCTGCAGCTTTCTTTTTTTACTTTCATTAGTCATCCGGAAAAAGCTGTTGGTAGTAGCGGGTGGTTTGCTACTTTATATTTTCTACATGATTATTCTACTGTTTTCCAACTCCCCTTTTATGGCGGGAAGCATGCCACAATCATTGGAAACCCAGCAATTATCAGCTATTGTTGATCCGTTCGGGTTATCCTCTTATTTTTTTGAAGCAAGACTATTAACCGTTTCCCAAAAAAACACACAGACTGTCCCTTTTACTGGCTATTTACTGCTTAACAGGGTTTTCTGCCTGCTTCTGTCTGCAATACTTTTATTCCTTAGTTTAAAACAATTTTCATTTTCAACTACATCCGGACAGAAAGTAAAAAAAGGAGCTCACCAGGCCGGTTATCAGTCGAAATTAATATCCACAGATTACTCCAGGGTACAACCTCATTTTGGAAGATTGTCTTTTCTGCAATCCATACTATCCTTTGCCAAAATTGATTTAATTTACCTGTTCAAAAGTATTACGATTCCTGCAGTTTCTATGCTCCTTATATTTTCTGTAGGAATGGAAATGTACGCCGAAATTGAAAAAGGAATCCGTCTGCCACAGAAATATGCCAGCTCAGGGCTTATGGCCACAACCATATCAGAGAATTTTCACTTACTCGGATTACTGATTACAGCCTATTTTCTTAATGATTTGTATTGGAGATCAAAATCATCGGGTTTTTTCCTGATCGAAAACAGCACTTTTTTCTCAAAGAATAAATTAACAGGACATTTTATCTCCATAAGTATTTTGTTGTGTTTTTTTACAGGAATTTTAATTGGAGAAGGAATTATTTTTCAGGCTGCTTATCAGTATTTCCATATCGATTGGAATGCTTATCTGGCAGTTTTTCTTTTCAATACTTTTCCATTGATTTTATTTGCTGGTTTTATCCTATTTATTAATGACATCATCCCTAATAAATTTATAGCTCTCGGTTTATCTGTACTTGCCGTTTTTATCCTTGCAGGGCCTGTTTCCGGTAAGATTATCCCTTATCCGCTTTTTAGAATATTTTCTGATTTTAAAGGCAGCTACAGTGATTTTAATGGGTATGGACTCTATCAAAAAGCCTTTGCCCAAAGACTATTGTTTGGAATCGGACTCATTGCTTCATTATGGGCATTGAATACTATAATTAAATTTAAAAAACTCCCTGTTGCCCAATCTGTTTTCACCATTATTCTGCTCATCTCAGGGATGATATCCGGAAGATATTTCATGGAAGGGTATATTCCCAAAGATGATGAAAAAGAGGTCTTGAATTCCGTTCAGTATGAAAAGAGTTATCGAAAGTATGAAAATCTGCCACAACCTTATATTACTGACATTACCACCGATATTCAACTAAATCCGTCAAACAGTTCATATGTGATTTCCGGAAAATATATCCTTAAGAATCAAAAAGAGAAAACCATTCATAGCATTCTTATCAATTTCCACCCTGATCTGAAATTGAAAACCGCCGTTTTTAAAACCGGAAATGAAATGATACAACTTAATGAAAACACTTATGAGATTTCATTAAAAGCAGGTTTACATCCTAATGATACTGCTACTTTGGATTTCGAGATCTCTTATCAATGGTACGCTGTAAATGGACATCAATCTTTTAACTCGATTATAGAAAATGGATCATTTATGAGAATCAGCAGATATTACCCAACCATTGGCTACCAAAAAGATGATGAAGTTCAGGATCAAAATCTACGGAATCAATATGGACTTGGAAAACTAGCAGAATTGAAAAAGCCTGAGGCTGCCGAAGTAGTAAAAAAGGATTTCATCAATCTTGATATGACAATTTCTACGGAAAAGACTCAAACAGCTATAGGAACTGGGGATCTCATTAAAAAATGGACACAATCAGGCCGGAATTATTTCCGGTATAAAGCAGAAAATATCCCTTTCCGTTTTGCTGTTTCTTCTGCAAAATATCAGACAAAAAGTATCCATTACAAAGGAATTGAAGTCAATGTATTTTACCATCAAAAACATTTTGAAAATGTAGATCATTTGCTAAAAAACGCCCAACTTACCCTGGATTACTGCCAGCAGAATTTTGGAAAATACCCTTTCAAAACAATCAATTTTGCTGAGATTTCTTCTTTTACCAAGGGCTTTGCTGCTACCGCTTATCCTTCTTCGGTTTTCATGCCTGAAGATATGGTTTTTCATGCTAATATTCATGCGGATAAAAAGCAGGACGTGATTAATGAGCTTGCCGGACATGAACTTTCCCATTTGTGGTGGGGAAACAGCCAGATCAATCCCGATAACAGAGAAGGTGCTGTAATGCTTACGGAAACCCTTGCCATGTATACTGAAATGATGCTCTATAAAAAGATGCACGGAAAAATAGAAATGATGAAAAGAATACAGGTACACCAACAAATCTATGATAATGAAAAAGGGCTCTCTGAAGAACTTCCCCTCTACAGGGCTACCGGAGATGTTCCTCATATTTCCTATTCCAAGGGAGCGGTGGCTATGGTGAAATTGAGTGACCTGATGGGTGAAGACAAGGTGAATATGGCATTGAAAAATTTCCTGAACGATAATCAATATCCGAAGAAGCCGGCTTCAACTGATCTTCTTTATGAGTTTTACAAGGTTTCGCCTGATTTGAAAAAACAAATTGATCAATTATTTAAAAACCCATAAATAGTTATAATGAGTGTAAAAAACTTCCACAACAGTAAAAAACTATAAATACTATTCTGTTTTTTTAATTTTTAATAAAAATATTTTCAGAAAGTTGTAACAAAGAAAAACTGTGATCAACTAATTAATTGATATATCAATAATTGATAAGTCATTTTAATCTGAAAAATATGGAAAAATTAAATTCAATTATATTCTACAACATAGACAAAGCCATCAGAGTCTATAGAAACTATGCACAACGCCAACTGAAAGCAAACGGTTTTACGATCACTATCGATCAGTGGCTTATCATCAAAGCAATTCTGGAAAACCCGGGAATTACCCAGAATGAAATTGGTGATCTGGTTTTCAAGGACAATGCATCTGTGACGAGAATTATTGATTTAATGGTAAAATCTGAATATATCACAAGACATGTTCATCCTGATGACCGCAGAAAAACGAACCTGCAAGTAACAGATTCCGGAAAAAAAGTCATCAAAGAGGTTCAGAATATCGTCGAAAATAACCGGGAGGTTGCTTTGGAAGGGGTTTCGAAGGAGGAACTTGAAATGATGTATTCAGCTTTACTTAAGATTTCAGAAAACTGTCTCAACCCTAAAAATTAAAACACTATGACCAGAATATTTACACTCATCTTTCTCTGGATGCTGCTGCTGTTCACCAGCTTATTGTCAGCCCAGACTATGAAGAATTTTTCCCTTTCGGGAAGTATTAAAACGGACAAGGCGGAACAAATGGAGATCAATCTTTTGGATGCTGAAAATAAATTAGTAAAAACGGAAATTGCAGATTCCAATGGGAAGTTTGATTTCATTGATGTTAAAAGAGGAACCTATCATTTAAAAATCAGCAGAAACGGATCTGAGGTTTATCATTCAGACCATATTTCATTGACTGATAATACTACTCTTCCTTCAATTGATCTTAGTATAAAATCTATTGAAGGGGTAACGATCACCAAAACCAAACCTATGATTGAAAGGCAGGATGGTAAAATGATTTTAAACGTAGAAAACAGTATTGCAAGCACAGGGAACTCTGCTTTTGAGGTATTAGAAAAAGCTCCGGGAATCAATATTGATAACAATGACAACATCAGTCTTCGCGGGAAAGGAAATCTTCTTATTCAGATTGATGGAAAAAATACACCAATGACCGGAAATGACCTTGCTAACTATCTTAGGGGAATTCCTTCCTCAACGATTGATAAAATAGAATTTATTACCAATCCTTCCTCAAAATATGATGCTGCCGGATCTTCTATTATCAACATCAAGCTTAAAAAAGAGCAGAGAAAAGGCACAAACGGAAGTATTTCCACATCTTTAGGAATGGGTAAATATGTGAAGAACAATAATAGCATCAGCATCAATCACAGAAACAAAAAGATCAATATATTCGCCAACTACAGTTTTGCGTACAGAGAAGCTTATAACGGACTGGTTCTGGACCGTAATTTCTATGAGAACAATAACTTTCAGAAAGCCTATATACAGGACAACTATCTGAAATTTAAGTTTAATAATCACAACGCCAAAGCGGGAATGGATTACTATGTGAATGATAAAAATATATTGGGATTTTCAATAGGACTGGTTTCCAATAAATTCAATCTTAACGGTGACAATTTCAATACAACACTGGGCAGTAATCATGCTCCTGAGAGTACTTTTAATACCCAAAATACATCTAATGACAGCTGGACCAACGCTTCTTTTAACCTCAACCATAAATACACTATTGATTCTTTAGGTTCAGAAATTTCTACAGATTTTGACTACATCAACTATTCCAATTCCTCTTTACAGAATTTTGAAACGAGAACCCATCAGATCATCAGCGGAACGGATCAACTTGATATCATGAAGGGAGATATGAACGGAAAATTAAATATTTATTCCTTAAAATCTGACCTTACCAAAAATTTCAAAAATGACTGGAAGCTTGAAAGTGGAATTAAAACGAGTTTCGTAAAAACAGATAATGACATGAAGTTTTTTGATGTCAATAACGGAAATCTGGTTCCTGATCTTGGTAAGACCAATCATTTTATTTATGAAGAAAACATCAATGCCATCTATGGGAATGTATCTAAAAAATGGGATAAATTTAAAGCCACGGCAGGTTTAAGACTGGAAAACACCAATGTAAAAGGAACCCAACTGGCCACTAATCAAGTGAATAAACGAAACTACACCCAGTTATTCCCAAGTGCTGTATTATCCTATGATCTGACAGAAAAAAGCAACCTGGAAGTAAACCTTAGCCGAAGAATTACAAGACCTAGCTATAACCAGTTGAATCCATTTAAACTTTATCTTGATCCTACAACCATGAGATCCGGAAATCAGGACCTGAATCCGCAGACTACAATGAATTATGAACTGACCTATAGCCTCAGCAATAAATATTTTGCGACATTAAGCTATAGCAGAACCTCAGATAACATTACAGACATCCTGAAACCCATCGTTGAGAATGGCCAGAATGTAACGGTACAAACCTTTGAAAACCTTAACTCGGTTTCGTATTACGGATTATACCTGATTGCTCCTGTAAAAGTTACCCAATGGTGGGATATGAATAACAGCGCCAATTTCTATTATGGTACCTATACCGGAAATGTTTCCGGAACACAGATTAATAATAAAGGAAACTTTACTTTCAATATCAATAGCATCAATTCATTCAAACTAGGAAACGGATTTACAGCAGAATTAACCGGAAATTACAAGGCTAAAGAAGTGTATGCTTATCTGAACGTAAGCCCCAATTGGTATTTGAATATTGGTGCACAGAAGAAGTTTAAAAACAACAGTACCTTGAAATTCTCCTTCACTGATGTATTCTTTACAAGTAATATAAAAGGGCAAACCATTTATAATGATTATCTGGAAAATTTCGCGGTAAAAAGAGATACACGTGTGGTGACACTTTCCTATACTTACAATTTCGGGTCTTCTAAGAATGGGCAGCCGAGAAAAACCGGCGGTGCTGAGGATCTTAAACAGAGAATTGGAAGCTAAATTTTGTAGAGCTGTTGAATAGCCACGAATGCACGAATAATTTTATTTACAAATAACTTATATGTGCCTATTAGTTAAAATTAAAGTATTTTTTAACCACATAATAACATATAATAAAGTCATTCGTGCATTCGTGGTAAAAAAATAAATCAATGTGATGCTTTAAACTCTTTGTAGCTTTGCGTTTTCCAACAAGTAAACCATCTAAAAACAAAGAAATCCCTCAAAATTGAGGGATTTCTTTTATATCTAAGAATGATTCTTATGATTCAGCAGAAGGTTCCTGATTTTCTACAGGTCTTTCACCTTGTGGTTTATCTTGTCCTTCCGGTCTTCTCTGTCCTTCCGGTCTTCTTTGTCCATCTGGTCTTCCTTGCCCTTCTGGTCTTCTTTGTCCTTCCGGTCTACCCTGTCCTTCTGGTCTACCTTGTCCTTCTGGTCTTGGAGGTCTTGGTAAAAGAACTTTACGGGAAAGTTTCATTTTCTTACGGTCATCATAACCCATAAATTTAACTTCTACTTCATCACCTTCAGCATAAGGAACTTTGTCTAAACGAGCCCATTCAATTTCAGAAATGTGAAGAAGTCCTTCTGTTCCTTTAGCAATCGCAACGAATGCACCGAAGTCCATTACTTTCACTACTTTTCCGTTGTAAACTTCTCCTATAACAGGTACGAAAGTAATTTCATTGATTCTTGCAACAGCAGCATTGATTTTCTCTCTGTCTGTTCCTGCAATCTCGATACGTCCGATCTCACCAATTTCTTCAATAGCAATAACCGTATCTGTATCTTTCTGCATCTGCTGAATAATTTTTCCTCCAGGCCCGATTACAGCACCAATGAAGTCTTTAGCGATCTCCATTACCACCATTTTCGGAGCGTGAGGTTTCACATCCGCTCTTGGCTCAGAAATAGTTTCAGTGATTTTATTTAAGATGTGTAATCTTCCGTCTCTAGCCTGCATCAAAGCTTTTTCCATGATATCCATAGAAAGACCCTGAATTTTGATATCCATCTGACAAGCAGTGATACCGTCTGCAGTACCTGTTACTTTAAAGTCCATATCTCCAAGGTGATCCTCATCTCCTAAGATATCAGAAAGTACAGTGAATTTACCCGATTTTGCATCTGTGATCAACCCCATTGCAATACCTGAAACAGGTTTTGTAATCTGAACTCCAGCATCCATTAATGCTAATGTTCCTGCACAAACTGTTGCCATTGAAGACGAACCGTTTGATTCAAGAATATCAGAAACAATTCTGATGGTATATGGATTTTCTTCAGGAATAACTGCCTGTAATGCTCTTTGAGCAAGGTTTCCGTGTCCTACTTCTCTTCTTGAAGTACCTCTTAAAGGTCTTGCTTCACCTGTTGAGAATGGAGGGAAGTTATAATGTAGGAAGAATTTCTCGTCGTGCTGAGAAATAACGCTGTCTACCATGTTTGCATCTTTTACAGAACCTAATGTTACTGCTGTTAAAGACTGAGTTTCACCTCTTGTAAACACTGCAGAACCGTGAGCTCCCGGAAGATAGTCAATTTCTGACCAGATTGGACGGATCGTTTGAGGATCACGACCATCAAGACGGATATTGTCTTCAAGGATCATCTGACGCATTGCTTCTTTTTCTACATCATGATAATATACTTTTACGAAAGGAGTTACTCTTTCCAATTCTTCTTCATTATCAACATATTGAGCTAAAAATTCTTCACGAACCGCTTTGAATTTCTCTCCTCTCTCCTCTTTACCAGATGGAGTTCTTGCTACTTCATATACTTTATCGTAAGTTTCTTTCCAAACTTTTTCACGAATTTCTTCGTCATGGTTTTCGTGAGAATATTCTCTTTTAGGGAAAGCTTTACCTACTTTTTCTGCTAGTCTCTCCTGAGCTTCGATTTGCTTTTTAATTTCAGCATGACCAAAATTAATAGCTTCTAACATTTCCTGCTCAGAAATTTCTTTCATTTCTCCTTCTACCATTACAATGGAGTCTTTAGTAGCTCCAACCATAATATCCAATTCAGAATTTTTTAATTCTTCATAACTTGGGTTGATAGAAAGTTGTCCGTCAAATCTTACCACTCTTACTTCAGACATAGGTCCGTTGAAAGGAATATCAGTAATGGCAATAGCTGCAGAAGCTGCTAAACCAGCTAAATCATCAGGAATTGTTTTTCCGTCATAAGAAATTAGAGAAATCATCACCTGAACTTCAGCATGGAAATCTTCAGGGAAAAGCGGACGCAGTACTCTGTCTACTAAACGCATTGTTAAAATTTCCTGATCTGAAGGTCTTGCTTCTCTACGGAAGAAGTTTCCAGGAATTCTTCCACCTGCATAGAATTTTTCTCTATAATCTACTGTTAATGGTAAAAAATCTACACCAGGATTTGCTTCTTTATTGGCTACAACAGTTGCTAAAAGCATTGTTCCACCCATTTTTACTACCACAGATCCATCAGCCTGCTTAGCCAATTTCCCTGTTTCAATAGTGATTTCTCTGCCATCAGCAAGAGTAATCAGCTCTGTAAACGCTTGAGGTATACTCATAAATTTGTCTTCTTAATACTCCGTATTGAGTATAATTAATATTTAAACTCTTTAAATTTCGTGTGCAAAGGTACTATATAATAATGATATATTAAATTTTTCAATTGCATAAATAGGCCCTTAAAATACAAAATTTTGGCTATCAGTGGATGAAAGATTTAAAAAATTCACATCAGTAATCTTAACTCATTCATTATTTGTGAAAATAAAAAACTGTTTTTTTGAGATAATGTATTGAAAAATCCTGCTGTTTTTGTATTATTGTCTCAAAAAATGGAAATAATATTATACTTCTATTAAAAAGTATACCTATCATTATAAAAACCATTAAAACAATTGCAAAACCATAGGCTGATCCCTATATTTGCCCTACTTCACCAAATACAATGCTGTAGGTAAAAATTAAGGAGACTCTCCTTTCCTAATAAATAAATGTTTATGATCAATAAAGAAGTACAAACTCAAAGCAGGAATTATACAGTTCCACTGATTACCATCACTCTGCTATTTTTTATGTGGGGATTCATCACCTGTATGAACGACATTTTGATTCCCTATCTGAAACAACTTTTCAAGCTTACCTTTTTCGAATCCATGCTGGTACAGTTCTGTTTTTTTGGAGCTTACTTTATTGGTTCTTTAATTTATTTTCTGATCTCCATTTCTAAAGGTGACCCCATTAATAAAGTGGGATACAAAAAAGGAATACTGTTTGGAATCGGTCTAGCAGCATTAGGCTGCATTCTGTTTTACCCGGCAGCAACATTCTCTTATTATCCTTTATTCCTGGGTGCTTTATTTATTTTAGGATTAGGATTTACCGTGTTGCAAATTACAGCCAATGCTTATGTTTCTTTGCTTGGTTCAGAAGATTCTGCATCCAGCCGTCTAAATATGACCCAGGCATTCAACGCTTTCGGAACCACGATTGCACCTGTGTTGGGAGGACATTTAATTTTCGAACTGTTTTCTGAGCCGGATGGAACATTCAGCGCTGTTGCTACCAGAATACCCTATTTAATTTTTGCTGCCATCCTTTTATTAGTAGGATTATTAATTTCAAGGGTAAAACTTCCTTCCTTTCAGACGGAAACAGAAGAAACCGTACAGGGTTGGGGTGCTTTAAAATTCAACCACCTAAAATTCGGAGTTTTTGCGATGTTTTGTTACGTAGGAGGTGAAGTAGCGGTAGGAAGTTTCATCATCAGTTTCCTTGAAGAAACAATGAAGTTCAATGAAGCAATCAGTAAAAATTATCTTTCTTTATATTGGGGCGGAGCAATGATCGGGCGTTTCTTAGGGGCGATTTCTTTAAATCATTCCATTAGCCTGGCTAAAAAAGCAATCTTCATGCTAGGAGCTGCAACATTAGTATTCCTTGTCATCTTCAGTATTGTAAACCTTAGTTTTGAGCAAATAAGCTTCTTCTTAGTATTTATATTATTGAATTTTGCAGCATTTTTTGTGGGTAAAGCGGCTCCGGCAAGAACACTTTCCATCTTTGCTGCCATCAATGTCATTCTATTAATTTCTACGATGGTTAACCACGGTGAAATGGCCATGTACAGTGTTTTAGGAATCGGAATTTTCAATTCAATCATGTTCTCCAACATTTATACTCTTGCCATTTCAGGATTAGGAAAGTATACAAGCCAAGGTTCGTCCTTAGTCGTTATGGCTATTTTGGGAGGTGCTATTGTTCCTATTTTCCAGGGACTTTTAGCAGATCAGTTTGGAGTGCAGCATTCATTTATCATCCCTGTTTTCTGTTATCTGATCATTCTAATTTTTGGGGCATATTGCACGAAATATTTGAGCCATGTAGAAAGTACTGAAGCAAAATCAGGACATTAAATACAACATAAAAATATAAAAACAGGCTGTTTCTTTTTCTGGAGCAGCCTTTTTCTTTTCAGCATCTTAGCTTATGGAGAATAAACCAATTACTTTTAACTACATATTCACACAGCGTAAAATCATTATTTTATTCGTGAATTCGTGGCCATCAAAAAGTAATTCCGAAGATCTGCATCATCTGCAAAAATCAGCGAGAGCATCTACCCATAATCGATTTTATCGGAGGTAAAATCCTGGCGCCTTAAAGCATACAGCTTATCAAAAATCTTAGCGACTTAGCGTTTTCAACATTATTTTTAGCCACGAATTCACGAATTTATTGTATTATGCTTATTATTTTGTCTTTCAGTACTCTTGGTATGTAACTTTGTTTCCGAAATTCCGACTTACTTTATAGACTTAAATTTTATATTCCAATGAAGATCCAGTTAAAGCTTGAATACATAGCATTTTTAGTCCTTGGAATTTTTGCTTTTGCGCAAACGGGATATTCATGGTGGTGGTTTGCCGCTTTATTTCTTGCACCGGATCTTTCTATGCTGGGTTATACCATCAATAATAAAATAGGTGCATTTTGTTATAACTTATTTCATCATTTCGGAGTTGCTATTGCAGTTTATCTTATCGGAACAGCCTTATCTCTACCCTATTTACAAATGACCGGAACTATTTTATTTTCCCATTCAGCTTTTGACAGAATATTAGGATATGGATTAAAGTATCCTGATAGTTTTCAGAATACACATTTGGGGAAGATTGGAAAAAAGGCGGAGTGACTCTGTGCTATATAGGATTGCCACCCCGTCAAAAATTTCTTGAATTTTTGCCACCCCTCCGAAGGATGGGAATATACAGTCCTTCAACTGAGGTATTATAACAAGGTATAACTACAATATCCTTTTTGGGAAAATTATTTAGGATACATACTTCATATAGCAACTGTTGAACTCAGTTCAATATTTCTTCTGTCATTCTGTAAAAATCTAAAAGCTTTTTGCTATTGATTGATTTTAAAGTCCTGTAAGTTCCACTTAAACAACTAGTAATCAATTCAAAAAAAACTAAAGTAGTAGAAAAACCAGCAACTTTGTATGCAATATAATCACAACAAAAAAAGCAACCTCTTTCGAAGTTGCTTTATTTTGAAAATCTTTATAGATTATTTTCTTAGTCCTAATGCAGCAATAATTGCTCTATATCTTGCGATATCTTTTTTCTTAAGGTAATCTAATAAACTTTTTCTCTTACCTACTAATTTCACTAGAGATCTCTCTGTGTTGAAATCGTGACGGTTAGCCTTTAGGTGTTGAGATAAGTGATTAATTCTGAAAGTGAAAAGAGCGATTTGTCCTTCTGCGCTTCCTGTGTCTTGTGCAGATTTCCCGTGTTGTGCGAAAATTTCCTGCTTTTTGTCTGTTGTTAAGTACATTCCAATATTGTTTAATGATTATTATGTAACGGGTGCAAAATTACGACTATTTTTTGAATCTGCAAACATTATTGATTTCATGTATCAAATTTGATAGAAAAAAATGTTAAAAATTTCTTAATAAATTTTACACAATTCAACGAAAAGGCAGTAATTTTGCATTCGAATTACAAATGAGAAAATTTATATTCTTTACAGCCGTTACAACTTTTTTATTCATTGGCTTTACTTCAGTAAAAGCACAGAAAAATGCCGATGATAAAATAAAAAAAGTTCTATACTTCAATCCCGAGGTAGAGCCTGATATTGATGAAATAAAGGAACCTACCAACAATGCATTCTTTGATGTTGTTTCCGACAATTTCAGTAGCAGAAAAAATAAAATGCTCCGTGCAGAAGTACAAGTTCCCTTCGACAGCATAGACAAACAGACCATTGTGGACTACTGCTCCAATAACGACGCTGATTTTGCAATTGTTTCCAAAGTACGTTACTTCAAAGTAGGTTTTGGAAAGTATGTTTTCTCCAACCAGGTGGTGGTCAGCATGAAACTTTTCGGAGCTGATGGAAATTTAGTAACGGAAACGGATCATGATACCTACCGTAAAAATATGCGTCTTCTTGGTTCTACCGTAAATTCCGTTAAAATAGGTACGGAAGGAGCCATTAAAGGCATTATTAAAAAGCTTAGAAAGCTGAAGCCTACTGAAGGGGAACTGTAAAGTTTAAGGCTTAAAATTTTAAATTTAAAGTTCAGTTTACCTTACTTCTATTGGATAAATTATCAATGAGCAATTGGTCTTCACATATGAATCTTCAATGACGGATGATTCTAATTTTCTCTTTTTTTCAATTCTTATGTAAATTCGTTGTTACTTATTGTTTTTGTGCTGTTGGTAAACGCTAAGACACAAGATGATTTACAAGTAATCTATTTTTAGGGCACAAGGATTTTATCTTCGATAAAATTGTCACTGATGGAATATTTCAACATTGATTCAAAATTCACTTCCCAAAATTCAAAAACCACAAAACATTACACACTTAATTGGTTTTCAGATAAATATTTTCACCAATTAATGAATAATTGAAAAATATTTACTATTTTAGATTGACATTAAAACCAAAAATCTATGAAAAATTTAAAAAAACTCAACAGAGAAGCGGCAAAGCAAATTAATGGAGGAGCTATTGCAAGATGTAGCAATACAAGACCATGTACAATAGGATGGTGTTGTGATGGCGCTTGCAGTCCCTACATGTGCCCTATAATAGATTAGAAAATAAAAATACATTCAGCATCTGTTTTTGCAGATGCTTTTTTTATAACACAAACACAAAAAACAAATACAACTTACTGATTTACAATTAAATATTTTCACTAAACAATGAATAATTAGAAATTATTTACTATTTTAGATTTACATTTTAATCTAAAATCTATGAAAAATTTAAAGAAAATCAGCAGAGAAGCTGCTAAGCAAATCAATGGAGGATTTGCTCCAAAGTGTGGAGAAAACATTCCATGCAGCATCGGATGGTGTTGTCAGGGAGTTTGTAAACCTCAAAGATGTATGATTAATTAACCTACTGTAAGTATCATTTTAAATCTATTACTATGAAAAAACTAAAGAAAATCAGCAGAGTAAAAGCAAGTCAAATTAATGGCGGTTCAACTGAAAGATGTAGTGAATTCAATCCATGTGCTGCAGGATGGTGTTGCAATGGCATTTGTTCTCCATTTATCTGTATGGAATAAAATAAATCATTATAAACTATTCAAAAACAAATCACATGAAAAATTTAAAAAAAATCAACAGACAAGCGCAAAAACAAATTCAAGGCAGCGGAATTATCAAAAGATGTACAGAACATTTTCAATGTCCTGGTGGAGCTTGCTGCCAAAATGTATGTGTTCTCAATCCTTGTATGATGGAATAAAGATCAACTACTACAACATCTGTTTTTCCAATTACACAAAATAATAAAAACCAAACACTTATATTCAAATAAACATTTTCACCATTCAATGAATAATTAGAAAACATTTATTATTTTAGTATAACTTTTAAATCTAAAAAACTATGAAAAATCTAAAGAAAATCAGTAGAGAAACGGCAAAACAAATTAAGGGAGCAGGTCTTACAAAATGTACAGAACATTCGCAATGTATTTTCGGAATGTGTTGCAAAGGTGTTTGTATGGAATACATCTGTTTTGAAGATTAATTTTGAAATTTTAATAAAAAATCAATCCTCATGAAAAATTCAAATCTTAAAAAGCTTAGCAGAAAGGAGCAAACAGAAATAAAAGGAAGCCTGCAAATGAAAAAATGCAGAAGTAGCTATCCTAAATGTGATTATGGAGAATGCTGCATCGGAGGCTTCTGCCATCCTTCTCCTATTATAGAATGCGAACCTATTATTCTTGATTAAAAGGATATTTTTTAAATTTAATTTTTAACATCCGCTTCGGTGGGTGTTTTTTAATGCTGTTTTCCAGTCTGAGACTTTAATAAATCCTTAAATTTCCCAGTTTATTGCTCAGTCTTAAAAATTTGAATTATTTTTGCATATCTTAAAAATTTCACGTTTTGAATTCTAGAGACGAACTTATCTTCAATCCTGCCGATATTGCCGAAACTCTCAGCGAACTTCCAGCTGACGAGCGACTGCTCGCGTTTCTGAAGGTTCCTAAAGAGTACAAAGCAGAGGTTTTTTCTCATCTTGACCCGGACTTTCAGGAAGATACGATCAGAAGTATAGGAAGTGACGAGGTTTCAGAAATTCTGAATGCTATGACTCCCGATGACAGGACTGCTCTTTTTGAGGACTTTCCCGATGAGCTGATCAAGTATTCTATCAATCATCTTAATCCACAGGAAAGGAGGATTGCCCTGAAGCTATTAGGCTATAATTCTGATTCTATTGCCCGTCTGATGACCCCTTATTACATTCAGATCCGTAAGGAGTGGAGTGTAAAACGATGTCTTCAACAGATCAAAAAGGTAGGAAAAAGAGTGGAAACCATGAATTACCTGTATGTAGTGGATGAAAGAAACCGCCTGATTGACGACCTTGCTATCGGTACTTTGTTACTGGAAGAGGAAGATACTTTGGTGTCTGACATTACAGATAATCACTTTGTAGCGATTACCACAACCACCTCGAAAGAAGATGCAGTAACGTATTTTGAAAAATATGACCGTGGCGCTCTTCCTATTATTACGGAAGCGGGAGTTTTGGTTGGAATTGTAACCATTGATGACATCCTTGACCAGATTGAACAACAGAATACGGAAGATATTCAGAAGTTCGGGGGATTGGAAGCACTAGACCTTCCCTACACTCAAACTTCATGGACAGAAATGATTAAAAAAAGGGCAACCTGGCTGATCATTTTATTTGTTTCTGAAATGCTGACGGCTTCGGCAATGGGATATTTTGATAAAGAAATTGAAAAAGCAGTGGTTCTTGCCCTGTTTGTCCCGTTGATTATTTCCAGTGGCGGTAACTCAGGATCACAGGCTGCAACATTGATTATCCGCGCAATGGCCCTTCAGGAGATCAATCTTAAAGACTGGTGGTACGTTATGAGGAAGGAAATCATCTCAGGATTATGTCTGGGGGCTATTTTGGGACTTATTGGTTTTATCAGGATTATGCTTTGGCAGAAAATTGGTCTTTTTGATTATGGCCAATATTGGGTATATGTAGGACTCAGTGTATCTATTTCTTTAATTGCCATTGTGCTATGGGGAACTTTATCAGGTTCTATGATTCCATTTGTCTTAAAGAAATTAAAACTTGACCCTGCTACATCCTCTGCTCCATTTGTAGCAACCTTAGTAGATGTTACCGGATTAATCATCTATTTTACAGTAGCTGGATTTTTCTTAACCGGAAGACTTCTCTAGTTTCTTTACTTTGTCAGATTAACCTCAGTTATTACCCTACAACTTATATATTTTCATATCTTTAAAATATGAAAGTGATCTCTTTAGTACCATCCATCACAGAGGCGTTATTTGATTTAGGCCTTACTGAAAATGAAATTATCGGGCGAACAAAATTCTGTATCCATCCCGAAGAAAAGATAAAAAATGTTCCAGTAATTGGGGGAACAAAAAATATTAATATTAATAAAATCAAGGCTCTCCAACCGGATTTAATTCTCGCGAACAAAGAGGAAAATGTCAAGGAACAGGTAGAAGCATTAATGAATGACTTCAAGGTTATGGTCACCAACATAGAAACTATCGAAGACAATTATTACCTGCTTAAAAACCTTGGAAAGCTTTTAGGAAAAGAGGAAAGAGCTCAACTTTTTAATCTTAAAATTTACGAGATCTTCAATCAGTCTAAACTCGATACTCCTGTAAAAACAGCTTATCTCATCTGGAATAACCCGTATATGACCGTTGGTTCGGATACATTTATTCATAAAATACTAACGGAAATAGGTTTTGAAAATATTTTTAAAGATAAGACCCGCTACCCGGAAATTACGGCTGAAGACCTGGAGAAAGCAGAGGTGATTATGTTATCTTCTGAACCGTTTCCATTTAAAGAAAAACATATTGAAGAACTCCGTGTCTTTTATCCTGATAAAAAAATAATGATTGTAGATGGTGAAGCCTTTTCGTGGTACGGAACTCATATTGCGAAATGTGAACATTACTTTAAAGAACTGATTTCTGAAATTCATTCGATGCAACTTTGATTGCTAACCACAAAAGTTTTTAACACTTTAGTCATTTTTAAGTGGCTACTAACCGGCTGAGAAGTACACTTAAGTTTTGAAAATCTACGGTTTACTTTATATTACAGCCTAAACATAAAGCTCTTACTATTGTGATAGAAAATATCTTTCATGAAAATTGTTTCTTGTCTTATTCTGTAATTTTTGGTACATTGTTCTTCATTAATATTTAAAATACATGTCTGGTACTGTTATATTATCCGAAGGAGCAGAATTTGATCACGTTATACAGGAAGTTTCGAGATATATCCACCTTTATGTAATGCCATTTGGAAAGGATGAGCGAACTATCGCACGTATTGATAAACGTGAAAATATGTATGGTGGAAATGGAACAGTATACTTGATACAAATGTTTGGTCAGAATGAATTGGCTAATAACCGCCTGGCTGCTTATATGGTTTTGCTGAATAATGGTGATGAATCGGGATTTCACACTCACAACGCCAGAAACGAAGAAGAATTGTATGTTGTTGTACATGGAACAGGAGAATATCGGGAAAGAACCGGAACAGAAGGGGCAGTGCGTAAAAAAGTACTTCAAAAAGGAGATATTACAGCCATCAGTTCCATAGGCTATCATTCTATTGAAAATACAGGGGATGAACCTTTAATTATGTTTGTTATTACTACGAATAATCCATAAGACATAAAAAAACTCCAGCTATAAAAGCCGGAGTTTATATTTTATTGAAACTTCAATTATAAAACCTTTGAAACCTCATTACAAAGCCACTCCAATAATTCACGGTCTTCAGCTGTAAAAGGGTCAACCGTATGAGAGTCAATATCAATCTGACCGATGTTTTTCCCGTCTTTAAAGATTGGAACTACAATTTCAGCTTTAGTATCTATTGAACAGCTTAAATAATTGCTCTCTTCATGTACATCCGGTACTACGAACGTTTCATTGGATACTGCAACCTGGCCACAGATTCCTTTCCCATAAGGGATAATGGTATGGTCTGTGGGTGCTCCTACATAGGGTCCTAAGATCAATTCATCTTTATCTCCATTTTTAAAATAGAATCCTGTCCAGTTGAAATAAGAGATTTCCTGATCTAAAAGATGACAAACTTTTTCAAGCTTCTCTTCTGTATTATGTTTTGGACTTTCAAGAATAGAGGAAAGCCTTTTTTTTAATTCTGACATTATATTAATTTTTAAGAGAATTGTTTTAAAGGAAGTTCTTCTTTATATCCGAACATTCCACGCTCTTTAATCATTTCCGCTACGCCTTCCGGAACCTGTGTTTCCCAACCTTTAACACAACATGCTATTTTTCTTAAAATCTCTCTTGAGTAAATTTCCAAAAACTCAGGATTATAGTTTGTGATATCTACAATACGGTTGTTACGCATGAAATATTTATATAATTCCTTAAGGTTTTCTTCTACTTTAAGATTGGTAGAATCCAATAACTGGTGTGTTTCAGGATCTTTGTAAGGATACAGGTATACTCTCATTCCGTTTCGGAAAAATTTACCGAATGCCTCAAGTATTCCTCCAGAAAGATTTTTATAGTATTTCTCGTCAAATACCATCAATAAGTTATTTACCCCCATTGCTACTCCTATATCTCCGCTTGTGTAAGATGCGAAATAATCAATCAGTCTATAGTATTCTGAGAAGTTTGAAATAATAACGGTATATCCTAATTTGCCCAGAATATCTACTCTATCCAGGAAATCCCTTTCATCGATATCTCCATCAGCCCTAAGATTGGAAATGGTAATTTCAATCAGGACCTCAGTTTCTTCGTGAGTACAGATTGCATCTTTGAAAAACATATCCATTCCGTTTCGAAGCATATCAATATTCACTTTCGTTACAGGTCTGAAACTTCCTCTTACCGCAAAGATATTTTTCTTGTACAGTACATCTGCAGGAAGCATATTGTTCCCCTGAGAATTGAAGATCACCGCATCTGTCATACCGTTCTTCACCAGCTGAAGAGACATTAGTCTGTTATCAACATAGGAAAAAGCAGGTCCGCTGAAATCGATCATATCAATTTCAAGGTTGTCTTTTGCCACATCGTCGTATAAAGATTCTACTAAAGTTCTTGGATTGTCAAAGTAATTAAATGCTCCAAAAATAAGGTTTACACCAAGATTCCCCAGGGTTTCCTGCTGAAGAGTAGCATCATTCTCATTGAATTTCACATGAATTACGATCTCATTGTAATCTTCATTTTCTTTAGTCTGAAAACGGATTCCCACCCAGCCGTGGCCTTTTACTGTTTTGTCGAAGTTGATGGTGGTTACTGTATTGGCATAGGAAAAGAACTTTCTGTCCGGGTTATTATCCCTTGAGATCCTTTCTTCGATCAATGCTACTTCATAGCGAAGCATTTTACGAAGCCTGTTCTGGGTAACATACCTGTTTTTTACTTCTTTTCCGTAGATGGCATCACTAAAATCTTTGTCATAAGCAGACATTGCTTTAGCAATCGTACCGGAAGCTCCCCCTGCTCTAAAAAAGTGACGAACAGTCTCCTGCCCTGCTCCAATTTCTGCGAAAGTACCATAAATAGTAGGATCTAGATTAATTGTTAATGCTTTTTGTTTAGGAGTTAGTTTCTGATACATTAGGACATTAAATTTTTTGTAAATTTACCAAAATTAAACCAACCTCAAAACAAAATGAAGTTGAAATTTTTAGGAACCGGTACTTCCCAGGGTGTGCCCGTTATTGGCTGCACCTGTGAGGTGTGTATTTCCGAAAATCCCAAAGATAAGCGTCTCCGCTCATCTGTGATGGTTACTACAGATGAAAATAGAAAAATACTCATCGACTGTGGTCCGGATTTCAGACAGCAAATGCTTACCAACCATGAACATACTGTAGATCTTGCACTGATTACTCATGAACATAATGATCATGTGATTGGGCTTGACGATATGCGTCCGCTTATTTTTAAAAGTGGAAAGGATGTCCCACTTTACTGTTATTCAAGGGTAGCACATGAGATAAAAAACCGTTTCCCTTATGCCTTTGCTGATGTAAGATATCCGGGAGCTCCTGCTTTTGAGCTACATGAGATTGAAAATAAACCGTTCCAGGTATTGGACACTGAAATTACCCCTATTGAAGTCATTCATTTTAAAATAAGTGTTTTTGGATATAAATTTAAAAACCTGGCCTATATTACAGATGCCGGCTTTATTTCCGACACAGAAAAGGAAAAACTGAAGAATCTGGATGTCCTGATTTTAAACTGCATCAGAAAATTTGACCCGCATCCGGCCCATTTTATCCTTCCCGATGTAATCAAACTGTTTGAAGAACTAAAACCTAAAAAATTATTTTTAACTCACATCAGTCATCATTTAGGCGTGCATGATATTGAAGATAAACAACTTCCATCCGGAATACACCTTGCCTACGATGGTTTAGAGATAATTTTTTAAAAAAAAATCTTCGAAAAGCTTTTGAACATTGAAAAAAGTTCCTATATTTGCACACCAATTTGAAACAAACAACATGTTTGGAGTAAACATCAAGCCCAGGTGGCGGAATTGGTAGACGCGCTGGTCTCAAACACCAGTTCTTAGGAGTACCGGTTCGATCCCGGTCCTGGGTACAAAAATCCCCTGAAATCATTTGATTTTCAGGGGATTTTGATTTTTAGGGTGGTCAAAAAAGTGGCTAAATAATATATTGTAACTAAAAAGACAATTAAGTTAAAGTTTAGTAAATTTGCTATATTAGTATAAAATAAAAAAGTGAGAACTAATAATTTTAATCAAGAAACTCCTACATTTTTTGAAAGTCTTCACAGACCATTTCACCAACCTCTAAAAATGTCTCGATGGGTATGTGAATTTATTTCAAAAAAAGAAAAAATAAGAGCGTCTGAACTTAATCTACAGTTTTATCTTTTTTTAATAGACAAAGTCAACAAAGCCTATAAAGCAAATGAAAACCTCGAATTACCAGGAGTCAGTAGTAGAAATGCAACACTCGCTGTTTCTCAGTATTTAGCTACAAAAAAAACAAGAAAAGAAAAAATAAAAATCATTTCATTAGCACTAAACCAAGCGAAAAGAAATGATATAGAAAAGCAAATTTATTCTTCATATAAATCTGCATCATACTATGTTAATTTAGCTAAGGAGAAGCTTAACTTATTAAGTTCTAAAAATAAATTAACCAAATATGGTGAAGAGCTACTATCGATTAGAACTCAGAAACATATTACAACTCTTAGTAAAGGAGAAAAATACTTTTACTTTAAACTATTAATAAAAAATGATTTTTTATTATTTGTATCATTATGTTTATTTAAAAAATTAGAATTCAAATTTAACATTGAAAAAATAGAAAATTTATATTTCGATTTTATAGATCGATTCTATGGAATAAAGCATTTCAATTATAATAACAGAAGTTTATCTAATTATAATATAGTAAGAGAAGCTTGGATTAATCAAATACAAGTTTTAACTAAAACCAATCAAATCAAGTCTGAATTTTTAAAGATTTTAAAAAGTGATCCACTTGTATCAAAATGGTTTATTGATCTAGATTTAAATTTTACAGTTTATATTAATGAGAACTTTAAAAATGATAGAAGTTTTGAAAGTAGAAAACTAGACTTTATTAAGTTTTATCAAAAGTGTATAGATGAAAAAAAGGATGTCCAAGGATTTGTAAATCTATATGATATAAAAGAAAACATTAGAATATCACATATAAAATTCAATGAATTTGTAAGTAAATTTTATGAAGATGAAAGATCAAAACGCCATATTTTTTTTAGTAATATTGTTTCTTCAATTGATGGTAGAAAAAGATTCATTGTAAGAGGACGCCCGGTATTGAAAATAAAATTTAAACCTGAAATAAAATAACTCAATGGAGATAAATAATCTTTGGCAGGATCTCGTAATTAAAGCAGATACTAAAGTTACTTTACAAAAAGACTTATCAGAAGGAAAAGTACCTCAATTACCATATTTTGTAATTGGTATTCCTGATGTAAAAGAAGAAATCAGTAAGAAGCTAGAAAAAATTGATGATCCGAAAGAACTTAGAATGACAACCAGCTTAATTATAGCTAAGTATGGAAATGGCAAAACTAATCTTTTAAAATATTTAGAGTTATTTTTTGAGAACCACCCTAATATTAAAATTATATATAACAAAGCAAACATAGATCAACCTGATTTAGGTTTATTTTTACTTAAACAAATACAAAATCATTTCACAGAAACATTGATAAATCTAATTATAAATATGCGTAAACATTATAATTTTGATTTATTAACAAATAATAATCCCGCAGATTTTGCATCCATTAGAGAATACTCTGATACCCTTTTTGAGGCTTCTAAAACAGAAGAGGAGATTAAAAAATTAATTTACCTAGGAACTGGAAGATTATATACAAAAAACGAATTTTTAAATTTTGGACTTGAACAATTATCTAATTATGAAAGAAAAGAAGTGCTTATATTATTTCTTAATATTCTAGCATTAGGTAAAACATTTGTTATATTTCAAATCGATGAGATAGAAAAGATATTAGAAAAATCCAAACTTAGGCTAAATACATTTTTAACATCTTATAGAGAATTGTATGATATGTTTAGTTATATTAAAGGACATTATCTTCAATGCTGTATAACGGATGCGGGTGGAGATGGAGCTTATTTGGAAGGAATAAATCAAGCATTTTATTCTAGAATTGAGCCCCACATACTTCTCTTAGATATAATGGAAGGCAAAGATGATATCTATGACTTAGTTAGTCGATTAAATGTACTTTTTGACATCAACAAGGAAAAAAAAGAAATTGACAAAATAGTCAAAGAATTGCTGAAAGAAAACCACGGACAAAATAGAGAATTAGTAAGAAGTGCAGTCGCTCATTTGACTTCTAAAGAACAGAGATTACCTTTGTCGGAACTACTTGTAAAATATAAGTTAAATGACCTTTATAAATCAACTTCTACAGAATTAGAGTACGAAGGTTTTTTCAAGTCGCTCAAAGACAAATTCTTTGATCCACTTGAAGCTTATTTAGAAGGAAACTTTATGCTTGAAAGAGGACATGTAAAAATCCGAGACCTCCAATCTTTTATTGATGATGAACTTGAAAAAATTCACTATTTTATATTAAATCAAAACATTAGCTTAGAAGCTATACAGAGCAAAATTGATGATATTTCAACAAAGTATAATTATGATATTATTATTTATTCCCCTGAAAAATTAGAACTCAGAAACGGTGAAATTAATTCTACTTCAAATATTGAAATAGTTGATTATGATCCCATAGAGCTTTTCGTTCTCTTAAATATGTACAGAGATAATTTTGAACATCAATCTGAACTTACAAAAATCATTAGGGATTACACAAATAACAATTTATAATCATGCTTAAAAGCCACTGTATTGTAGAATATTACAAATATGATATAAACTTAATTAAACCTATTAAGTACATTTGTCAACTAACTTATGATATACTTTCTATTTCAACGGAGCAACCTAACATAAATAGTTTATTCGAAGAAGATTTTATAACAAATGCTAATATAGATCTAACAAACCTACCGGAAGATATAAATGGAAAAGATTCAATTGGCTGGTTATCTGATCAATTAGCACTATTTTTTGTAAAGGATATTTTAAATAAAATTGATTTAAAAAAGACATCCATTTTACTAATACATCAAACTTCTAAAATTTTATATGCTTTAAATAAAAGCAATAGAAGTATTGATAAGAAGGAAGAAGGTAATATTGATAAAAAACAAAGCATTAAAAATGCTTTAGTACGCTTAATTAAAGAACAGAAATTAATAAAACTATTTGCAGAAAAAATTTCTGATGAAAAAATTCGTAACTGCATAAAAGATTCATCAATATTAGATGTAGATGAATTATATTTTGATTGTGTTACAGTTGAAGACACTGATGTACCTTTTGACGTTCCTTATTTCGAATATTCCTTACTTGACGAAAACTTAATCAATACTGACTTTGCAGAAGCTTCTGATGTATGGATTAACAAAGATAAATTGAAATCAGAATTAAAAATTGAAATTGGCACCGATAATAATGTGTCAATAATAAGAGATTCAGACATAAAAAGAGACATTGGACTTAAATTTAACAACTTTGTTTTTCCTCTAAAATCTAATCTTAATAGCTATATACAAACTAATAAAAAAGCTGATTTTTACTGGATACAAATAAAAGATGTATTTAAAGTTGATGATAATAAAAAGGATTATAAATCAGCTTTAATAAGTAGTTTTAAATCAGAAATAAAGAAAAAGAATTTTACTAATCTTCTTTCATATTTGCAAAAAAATCTCTACATAAGTAATGAATTGTTAAAAAGAGAGGAATATATTCCTTTTAAAAAGTACTTTACATCTTCACTTAAAATTCAAGATGTGAAATATCTTAAAAAATTAAATTTTTTTATAAATGATACCGAATCCTCTACTTCTTTTGGAATATATTCTTCAGAAAAACTTGCAGAAGATTCAAATCACTTTAATTTAGTTCATTGGTATGATCGTACCGATGAAGGAAAAGATCTTAGATATCGGGATAATTTAGGACCAAAAGGGACTAAGGAGGTACATAAAGTAAATACTTTAAAACCGGAAATTGCATTTTATTTTATCACCAAATATTTTGAGGACTTTATTGAGTACTTATTAGAGGATATAAAAGTTCAATTCATCAATAATTTCCATCTTTTCAAAGATAACGAACCATTAGGGGAGTTTGACTTTTTAGTGAAAAAATCAAATACATATTATTTCATCGAAGTCAAAACCACTTTAAATAAATACTATATTTCAGACTATGGAATAAAATGTAAAAAAATTATTGAATCTTTCAAAAACATTGATGTTGAACTTGAATTCATAATTATTGGTGCATATAGCAATAATACAATAGAAGATTTGAAGCATTATGTTACAACATCCCACAAAGGTCATAAAAGATACAATAAAAGAATTGAAGAATTAGATACTGTTCCTTATTATTTCAATTACCCAATTGAAGCAAGTGACAAGAAGATACAATGTATCTCAGAATCTAATTATAGCTCTTTAAAAACATTATTAAAAAAATGTCTAAAATAAAATTACCCGTTACAAGATATTATGGTTCAAAAAGAAAACTTGTTGAAAGAATATGGAATGAAATAGAAAGAAAAGAATTAATATTTGATTCCGTTTTAGATATCTTTGGAGGAACAGGTTTATTTTCCTATTACGCTAAATGTAAAAGTAAACAGGTAATTTATAATGATATTTTTAGATTTAACTCAATAATTGGTAAAAAGCTTATACAGCAAAGCTCTAATGAGCTTACATTAGAAAGAGCTAGAAATATGCTACTTCCAATTGAGGGAGTTATTTACCGAAATGTAATAACAGAAAATTTCACAGGAATATATTTTACCGATGAAGAAAATCATCAAATAGATATTTTTATTCAAAATATTAATTTTTTAGAAAACGAAAATTTACAGGCAAGTGCTTATTATATACTTTTCCAATCATGTATTATAAAAAGACCATATAATTTGTTTCATAGAAATAATTTGAATATGAGATTAAATTATAAGAAAGGAAATTTTGGTAATAAAAAGACTTGGGAAAGATCATTTTCAGAGCTATTTGAAAGATTCATAAATGAGTTAGATGAATTTTGTTTTGACAATGGAGAAGAAAATATTTCCCTAAATTCAAGTGCCCTTCAATGTAACGCTCAGGCAAATTTGTTATATATTGATCCCCCTTACTTCACATCTGGTTCAAATACTACTTATCATAGTAAGTATCATTTTTTAGAAGGTTTGGCGCACTATGATGAAATACAAAAAAATATTGATCATAATAAGAAAAATAAAGAAATTACTATTAATAAATCTTTAGAATTTGAAAGCAAAACTACTTTTCTAAATGACCTGCAACAACTTCTTTTAAATCATACTGATTCTCATATAGTTATTTCGTACAGAAACAATGGTGTTCCTAGTATTGAAGACATGGCTGAGTTACTTAGAAGTATTAATAATAATTTCGAAGTTTCAGTTATTGATTTAGGTAACTATGGATATGCATTAAATAGGAATAATATTAATAATAATGAGGTATTAATAATCGCTAAGAATATATTACTATAAGAAAAAGGGCTTCTTTTAAAAGCCCTTTTTACTTTATTATATCAAATTGTTTAAGAATATCTGTGGTCAGCTTTGACATAGGTTTTTTACTATTATCTTCTAAATAAGCGTTCCAAATAATTAAATCAATTTGTTCAGGAGATTTACCCAATCCAGGAAAATCGTTGCATAACGCAGTATAATAATCATTATTATATCCATAAATTTTACCAATTATTTCATCAACATAATCAGTATGTTCCTCAAAGACTTTATTGATACCTAATCTTTTCATAAAATTTGTTTTCTCATCCTTATCTGTAATAGTTTTACCATCGAATGAATGCTCAAAATCTATTTTTAATTTTGAAGTTTCTGTTATCCATTTTGAAATATTCGCATTCTTATCAATCTTCTTACCATCGTTAGAACTAATATGAAATGTTACCGCTTCAAAGCAATCGTCTCTATAAGGATGAAATGATATCTCATGTTCTCCTTTAATATTATTACAAACAGCACATGCAGGTATTAAATTGTATAATGATAACGCAAATAGAGGGTATTTTTTTTTGGGATAAAAATGATCAAACTGTGGTCTAGAATAGACCTTTTGATCATTATTGTTTATGGTAAAAATGTAATTATGATTACAATAAGGGCAAACTTTAACGTTTAGCATTTTAGTTAACCAACGTCCATAACTTATTTTCTCACCTTTAAAATCTAATTTAACTTGGAAAAATTTTGTATAATAATATTCCATTTTATCTTTAAATTGATCAAATTGTTCTTGGTGTAAGGCATCATCTTTTCGAAAATTCAAAAAAGTTAAAAATTCATCATTTAAGTTCATCATATCCTTTGGCTCTGAAAGTATTATTCTTTCTATATTAGTATGAAAAAACCGTAACATTTTAGATACTAAGTCAATTTTTCCTTCAAAACTTTTAATCAACTTATCCTTTTCAATTCTTACCCCATTTCTATCACAGGAAGAAATTTGATAATTAAAATATTTTTTTATCAAATCTAGAAACTCCACTCTAAGAGCATCAACAAATAATTTATTAACTCTAATCATTTAATTTTTCTTTTAGTGAATTTACTTCGTCTATAAGATTTTTTACAATTTTTTCGAGTTCTAAATTCTTAGATTTTGAACTTAGATCATTGTATAATTTAAGTAATTGTCCCTTGATAAAAGGTTCACTTACAATAAGAATCTCTTCATAAATATCATTCCCGTTATGATCTGCAATATTACCATCATGTAGAATCTTAAATAAATAATTAATTTTGTTTTTTGCAAACTCACCAATGGGAACTGAATTTAGAAAAAAGCCATGTTGCAATAATGTATGAATATTTGATGCAAATGTATTTTCTGTCATCGGAAATACAGGATTACCCTTTTCTAAAAAAAGAACATTATTTTTAGGAATATCAGAAAGAATAAATGGAGAATGAGTAACAAATAAGAAGTTTATAGATTTAATTCGCTTAAATTTAGTATTCTTTAAATTAGTTATTAATTCCCTAATAAATTGTCTTTGAAATTCAGGATGAAAATACAATTCGATCTCATCAAGAATTACATTAATATTTTCAAAATTATATATAGCTGGTTTATCCAATTCTAAATCTTCATCAATTGGAATTACAGAGTCAAGGTTTTTTAAATGGTAAATAATTGAACTTATTATACAAACTTTTTGATACTCACCAGAGCTCAGCTTTCTTATAGAAATATCTTTTTGTTTTTCATCATTTGTTTTTAAGAAAATTTCTACATCAAAAATTCTAGGTGGTAATAGTAATAATTTGTCAACTCTTATATGCTGTGAAGTTTGATTAATCAATTTACTTAAAATTTCCAATTCAAAACTTCCAATATTAGAGCTCAAATATCCCTCATAAAATGATAACAACTCATTAGGTTTTCCTTCGTTATCAAAATACATTTTAAGTAATCTAATAGATTGACGAAGCTTTAATGTAATGTGAGAATCATCAGCCTCTAATTCTACCAAAAATTTAATATGTTTATTAATCGTTACTTCTTTTAAAGCAAATTTCTCCATAAAATTATCGATTGAATCAGATAATGGTTGTTTATACTTAGGATAATTTAATGTCTTAAAACTTTTTATTAAGCAATAATTAAATAAACGTTCTTTTAAAAGATCACTATTTGATATTTTTTCTAAAGGTTCAAAAGAGAAATATCTTTTCCAAAAATTATAGTAAATACAAAGCGTTTGAAATAAGTTATAAGTTTGAAAATTAAACCCTCTTGTTTCTGATAATATATATTCAATTTTTTCTATAATTAAAACATCATCTGGGAACCAATTGATATCTTCTAGAAAACTTTTAACGTTTAATTCAATTTCTTCGAAACTTACATCGTTTTCAAGGTCTACTTTAATATTCAATACCTTAGCAATAAGAGTTAAATTTATTTTATTGAGGTCTGTTAATTTATTTACTCTATTATTCTTAATAGTTTTTTGAAATATTAGAAGTAAATTTCTATTATCACTCAAAAAATCAGCATATTGATGGATTAACAAACTTAAAGAAGAATTATCATTCATTTTTTGTAAATGATATAATGAATATTCACCATACCCTTCTAATTCATCAATCTGTCCATATCTATAATAAAAATCACGAACATAATTTTCTAATGAATCAGGCTTTAATAAAAGAGATAATTTGTCAACTATTAAATCTTCAGTAATTTTATTATATATATTTTCGTTTTCTAGAATTAAAGATAAATATCTTTGATCCATCAAATATTTTTCATTTCTTACATCTATTTGTCCTCTATTTCTAAATGGATGTAAGACAAGAGGAGTTTGATAACCGTCATTTTTATGAAAAATTTGACTCAACCAAGATTCATTTTGTGGAGTAAAGAAATCGTTTTTATCTAAAAATTCAGCATTAATCAAACTCTCTTTAATATAATCAATTTCATCTAATCCATAAATTGAATAGTTTATATACATCGTAAAAAATAAGTTCTGAAGAACAATCATATTATCTTCAATAATGTTTTTAGATGTTTTTTCTGAGTTATATATCAATTTTGTATCCTGATAAAATCTCACAACAATATTAAAATCTCCGGAAGAAGAGTTTTCATTTATAGAATTTATATAAATTCTATAAATAGAATCATCTTTTAAGTAATATAAATCAGCATGCAAATTTTTTATAAAAACTAGCTTTTCTGTCACTTCACCAATTCCATAAGTTTTGAAAAAATTATTTAAAATTCTTATCAAAAGCTCTATCAAACTACTTTTCCCTTCACCATTTTTACCTACTAAACCTTGGATATTCACATATTTTAATGTTGAATCAACGGACGGTTCTAAATCATAAAAAAAATTTTGTGGCAAAGAATTACCGTTTCCTTTTCTTATAAAATCACCATTTAAATCTATACTGTAATTATTATCAAAAAAGTAAAATTGATTTGTAGTTAAATTTTTTAAAATGTTGGGGTCACACCCTTCTAAAGGACGAACTGCTATAATTTTGAAACTCATGAATAATAGTTTTTTATAAGTATATTAAATTATTAAGATTTTTC
>NZ_JBBGZQ010000013.1:0-139473 GCF_037572595.1 Chryseobacterium sp. MYb328
CCGCCGCCAGTTTTTATTTTATTTTTAAAAATCCTTTATCGAAAGATAAAGGATTTTTTTTTGCTCTATACTCAAGAATCAAAATACTCAGAGATCCCAATACTCCAATACAATGGGTGATAAGCAATAAGTATTGAGTATTATCTATGTTTTGGCTAAAGCCCGTTTCTATTGAATGCTGAGCCTGTAGAATCCCTGCTGCTTATTTTCTGTTTACCGTGTCTTTACTTTTATCCCTCCATCCTTTATTTTATCAAGTTATATTTCTGGTATCATTGGACTCGTTTTTGTCATCCTGTAAGGATTATACCCTGTAAATAATATTCATTTTAATGAGTTGCAAGAAAGTTACAATGTAGCAGATCTTCAACGTCTTTGATCTCTACAGGATGCCTAAGGATTACTTGTGAACTAAAGTCTCTACATCTATTCTTCATTGATGATTGTACAGAAATCCCCAATTTTTTAAAATACTCATCAAATTCTTTTATTTATTTCTTTGCCACATTGTTGGTAAGCATTTTTTCATTCAAAAATTTTGTATTTCTATTAAAATTGTAATTCTTTTTTAATTTATAATATCATAACTTTCATTGTTTCAATGATATTTTTGAATTTTACGCTTGTTTTTTATTAGTGTGTTGTTAAATACTGCTAAAATATTATATTTGATTGCAAAATATTAAATATAATTATGAATAAAACAATAATTAAGGTGGGGCTTCTTTCAGCTTTATTCTTCTGCTTTACTGAATTGTCTGCACAAAATACAGACTCCACTAAAGTTGGGAAAATTGATGAAGTTGTTGTAACAGCCTACGGAGTTAAAAAGGAAAAAAAGAGCTTGGGATATTCTTTCCAGGATGTTAAAGGTCAAACACTGGTTGATGCCAAAGAAACTAATGTGACCAATGCTTTAGCTGGTAAAGTCGCGGGGCTTCAAGTTGTAAAAGGAGGTTTTGGACCTGCTTCTTCATCAAAGATAAATCTTAGAGGGTTTAATTCGCTTAAAGGAGATAATCAGCCTCTTATTGTTGTTGACGGTGTACCATTGAGTAATAGTGCGGGTTCAAAAGCCAAGCAGAATGATGGTTACTATAATAATGATTTCTGGAATCCGGATTTAGATATGGGAAATGGATTAGCTGATATTAATGCGGATGATATAGAGAGTATCTCTGTTCTTAAAGGAGGTGCAGCTTCTGCATTGTATGGATCCAGAGGGGGGAACGGGGTTATCCTGATCACTACCAAAACCGGGAAGAGAAAAGGAGGACTAGGGATTACTTACTCTACAAGTTTAGGCTTTGAAACTCTTTTTATGAAGCCTGATATGCAGCATAGTTTTGGTTTAGGGCTGAATGGGGTAGTAAATACTGCAACTAGTGATAATTCCAGTTCTTGGGGGCCTGCTTTGGAAGGAGCCAATATGAAAAGTTATGATAATCTGAAAAATTTCTTTAAGACAGGAATAAGCTCACAACACACGTTAAGTTTTCATGAAAATTTGGGAGAAGGTACCAGCTTATATACTTCAGCTAATTATTTAAATGATAACAGCCAGGTTCCTAACTCTACATTTGAGAGATTCAATTTTATGGCTAAAATGAACTCAAATTTTGGAGTGAATAAAAGATGGACTTCTGAAGTAAAGGTTCAATACATAAGCACAAAAGCCAATAACAGACCTTCAGGAGGTAAAGGAGAAGGTAATTATTATCCTAATATTCTTCTCATGCCCCAAAATATTGATATAAGGGATTATCGGGAAGGGCAAACTCAAAATGATATAAAGTCGCGCTGGATTACTCCTAATGGAATCAATCCTTATTGGTCTGCCTATAACAGCCTTAATGCAGATAAGAAGGATCGTTTCCTTTTGAATGGATATCTCAAGTATCAATTTAATGATTGGCTAAGTGGAGATGTAAGAGTAGGTACAGATTTCTATGCTTTAAATGCAGATGCAAGAGTCTGGACTGGATCTTCAAGAAGAAATTCTTATGCAACCAGTGAAGAAAAGTTTTATGAGAATAATTATATAGCAAGTCTTACAGCCAAAAAAGATAATTTATTTGGGAAATGGGGAGGATCACTTTCAGTCTATGGACAAATGATGGAAAGCAGAACAAAAGCCATGTATTTCAGTACCCAAAATCTAATTGTACCCAATGTATTTAGTGTAAATAATACAAGTGATATTGCGGGTATTGCTAATAACGAGATCGATTTCTGGAAGAAGATCAACTCTGTATTTGCCTCTGCAGAAATTAATTATGATGGGTATTGGTTTATCAATGCAACAGCAAGGAATGATTGGTCTTCTACACTTATTCTTGAAAACAGATCTTATTTTTATCCTTCTATCAGTACCTCTTTGGTCTTAACTGAAATGTTGAATAAGTTGAATGTAACTACTTCTAAAGTATTAACTTTTGCGAAGCTTCGTGCAGCTTATGCGGTAACTGGAAATTCTCTGAATCCTTACGAGTTGTATAATACCTATAAGCTTGGGGCAGATCCAAGTGGTCATGCTATTCTAGGCCGTAAGAAAATTCTTTATGATCCTAATCTACATGCTGAAAAGCTTAAAACGTTTGAAGTGGGTGCAGATCTTAAATTCTTCAACAGAGTTTCGTTAGACGTAAGTTATTTCAGAAATACTGCCACGGATCAATTAATAGATTTACCTATGAATCCACTTTCCGGATATGAGTACAAGAAAATAAGTTCGGGTGGGCTTAGTAATAGCGGAATTGAAATCGTTGTCAATACAGATATTTTTAAAAAGGAGAATTTTACATGGAATGTAAATGCAAACTTTTCTAAATTAAAGAGTGTGATTGACCGGATTGACGGAGAAGTTGTAAAATATCCTTTGGGAGGTTTTGATAATGTTGGTTTTTTTGCAGAAGTAGGTCAACCTTATGGGTCTATTTATGGAACAAAGTTTTTAAGAGTAGAAGATCCCAATAGCCCTCACTATGGAAAACTTATTGTAGATCTAAATGGTTTACCCAGGGCTACTGCTGAACAATATTATTTAGGTGATCAGACACCGAGAGCTTTGTTTGGAATTACCAATAGTTTTGTATATAAGAATTTCGGAGTTTCGTTCCTTATTGACGGAAGAATCGGAGGAAAATTCTATTCGTCTACCCAATCGGCATTACAGAAAGTTGGGCTTGCTTCTGACACGGCTCCTGGAGGAAGAAGGGATAATTTTGTTCTTGACGCAGTAGTACAGGAAAACGGAGTGTATACAGGTAATACAAAAGAAATTACACAGCAGGATTACTGGACAGCCGTGACGATTGGAAACTTAGGAATTACAGAACAGAATATTTACGATGCCACCAATATCAGGTTAAGAAATATTCAGGTTTCTTATAATTTCCCTAAAAGCATTTTTCAAAAGCTTGCATTGCAAAGTGCCAAAGTTTCCTTTACAGCAAATAATGTATGGATGATCTACAGTAAGGCGAAAGGAATAGATCCTGAATCTGTATTTGCGATCAATTCTAATGCTGTAGGATTTGAAAATCTGGCATTCCCTACTACAAGATCTTACTTATTTTCGATTACATTAGGCTTTTAACATCAATAATAACATTATGAAAAAATATATTTTATCCCTCATTGCATTAGCTGTAATCTGTACATCATGTAATGATTTTGAAGACATCAATAATGATCCGTTTTCCGTAGATATTAATAAGGCAGAACCAGAGTATTTTTTAAACAATTCTATTTTAGGAGCTCAACAGGATCCCAATATTGCAGAACGTACTTTTGTCCTTTATTGGAAAACTGCAGCAAGACAACATCTGACAACAGGAATAGCAGGTGGATCATATGATGATTCCTGGACTGTAGAATACTGGAAGGGAATTTCAGAATGGTTAAATAATGCCAATGCAACTATTGAAATTGCCAATGAAAAGAAAGCAATAGGCCAGGGCAAAGCTCACTATGATAATCTTATTCAGGTGGCCAGAATTTGGAGAGCTTATTTAATGAGTGAGTTTTCTGATAATTTTGGACCACAGCCTATTCAGGCATTTAAAGGAGTAAATCCTGGGTTTAATTCTGAAAAAGAGGTTTACTATTTTATATTAGATGAATTAAAAGATGCGGTAGCTAAACTGGATGTAAACCAACCTGTTCCTTCCAATCCAAATGCTTATGATATGGTATATGGATTTAAATGGGGGCAATGGGTAAAGTATGCCAATTCCATGAGAATGAGAGTTGCCATGAGAATTTCAGAAGTAGATCCGGCAAAAGCAAAAACAGAGTTTGAGGCGGCAGCTAATTCTAATATGTTCATCAGTACCAGTGATGATAATTTTAAAGTTAAAGAAGATACCGGATGGAATCCTTTATCAGGGGTAATGTCCAGGGAATGGAATTCACAGATTTTATCAGCTACTCTTAATAATATGTATATTGGTTTAGGGGGAATTAACTCTACAGATCAATTACCGGCTGCACAGCATACAGCTGTGAAAAATGCTGATTATATTGGTATAAGATATGATGAACAATTCTCCACAATGACCAATGATCCAAGTGCTGGATATTGGCTGGATGGGCTTCCAAACAAAATAGATCCGAGAGCTTATAAAACATTCTATATTCCAGGTGATTTCAACAACCCAATTTATTCCCTTTATCCCACGTATACCAATCAAGCTTCTACTAATAGTGGAGATCTTACATTTGCCAACGGTTCTAAACTAACAATCAATACGGTAAATACTTGGAATACGACGACAATAGGGAGCTGGGGAGTAAAAGGCCAGAGAAATGGGCTAAGAGGAGTTATTGGATGCATGCCGGCTTTAGGAAAGCAATATAGAGAAGGTAAAAACTTTAGAATTTTCTTTGCAAGCTGGGAAACTTATTTCCTGATGGCTGAAGCGGCACTGAAAGGATGGGCAGTTCCAATGAGTGATGATGCGGCCTATAATAAAGGAATCCAGGATAGCTTTGCCTATAATGGAGTATCCCAATTTTATACTCAGTATATTACCTCAACGGATTATAATCGTGATGGAACTTCTGTTGCTTATACTCACATTACAGAACCGGGAACCTTCCATACCATGAATTATAAAGATCCTTCCACAGGAAATATGGTTTCTGTTGATATTAAATATCCGGTAAATACTATTTACAAAAACGGGTCGGTGAAAAATGATAAGCTTACGAAAATCATTACCCAAAAGTATATTGCCAATATGCCATGGCTTCCATTGGAATCCTGGAGTGATCAAAGAAGACTGGGATTACCTTTCTTTGAAAATCCTGCGGTAGAAACGCCGTTGGTTAATTTACCTAACTTGAATTCAGGAAATTATATGACAAACTCTATTCAGAATTTTCCGCAACGGTTAAGATATCCAAGTACCTTCCGAAATACCGATCAGGACGGGTATACGAAAGCAGTACAGCTATTGGGTGGACAAGATGCTGTACTTACGCCTCTTTGGTGGGCGAAGCACTAATTTGACTATATTAAAAAAATAACCCTTTCTGAATATTGGAAAGGGTTATTTTTTTAATATAATGAGAAATCCTAAGGTTATTATCCTCAATGATCTGTTGCATCAGTTGGCAACTATCGTGAAAACTACTCGTGCACTATAGGTGCTGGCGGGAATTGTAACAGAAACACCGGATATCTGGGTATTTACTACAATTCCTGAATATGTGATGTGATTACCAATACCTAAAAGCCCGCTGAAAGTTATTGTTGATAAGGTGACATCTGTTGCCGATGATATGGGTATATAGGTAGTACCTCCGTTAATACTAACCGTACAACCAAGACAAAGACCAGATATACTGGCAGTTCCACCAACTCTTTTGGCAGAAAGCCCCAGGGAACTGTGCCAGGGATTGGAAACATAGCGCATAGTGATTTTTGCTCCTGAACTTGAAAGTAATTTAATAACGGAGTCAGGTATTGAACCGGATAATACTATTTGATTCGGTGCAGTATTGGCACTATTATCATAAGTTCCTGAATAGTTATTACCCGCTTCAGTAATAGCAGGTATACTGGCAGTCCAGTTTCCGGTGACATTTACTACCTGTCCCTTTACATAGCAACTGATTATTAAAAGAGAAATATATAAATATCTTTTTAAGATAATTTCTTTAAGAGAGTGATTATTCATGTTCATGGTTCAGGTTTTACTCTGTGATGGTATAGACAATGGTAAGCGCTGTACTGGGTCGTGCAGATAAATCTGTATAGGTACTGGGAACTAGGGAAATAGTAAGCCTATGCCCGTTATTGGCTCCGTTACCAGTATAAGCCCCTCCAATACCACTAATGATGGTAACAGGTGTATTGGTAAGAGTAACCTGAGCAGAAGGAGTTCCTAAGGTGCCACCACCAGCTCCGGATGCTGCCGCTGCCTGCAGTCTGATATTGACTCCCTGAATGAGGGTGCCACTAATTGCTGCTGTAATTCTCCTGGTAAGTCCTCCCGAAGTAATAGCAGAAGTATAGTTAATCCATTTTGAGGTATTTGGCGTTGGATTACCAATAGGATTTCCGGCTTCAGTAGGTGCTGTAAAGTTTAATGTAATATTTCCTGTTGGCTCTACATCCATTAAGGTCACAACAGGCAAAGTTAAAGTCACATTCGCCTGAGAATACAATAAACCAGAAAGAATAAAAGAAGTTAATAATAAGGAGCGTTTCAAAATCATTTCTTATTTTTTATTTGATTATATCCTACTTTTAAGGATTCCTGCTGATACTTAATTTCTATCTGTTGTTTAACAATCTGGATGCTGAGTTTTTTTGTTTCTGAAGGGTTTAAAGTAAATTGAAATTTATCATTTGAAATTTTATAACGTTTGTCAAGACCATTTCTGTACAGTTTGATAATCCACTCTCCCGGTCGCAGATAAGTGAAATCAAAATCTTCTCCTATAAAACAAATTTTACGATAGGTCTGCTCATTGCTGATTGCTTCTACAATGATGCTTTCTCTTTTGTTTCTGCCTTTCTTAGCTTGGAATGTTTCAATATCCGTTTGATTTTTTTCTTCTGTTTCAGAAAGTTGAATAGACCCCTGTATACTCGCTGCTGTAGTTAACCCAAAGTTAAAGATGTTTTCTTTGTTATTGAGAGGCAGTGTTGCAGGAAGAATAACCGTCGGAATGTCATTGATCTCTGTGGTAGAACGGTCTATTTCGAGGAAATAATTACCAGGAATAACGTTTTTAAAAATATAATTTCCTTCTTTGTCCGTAACAGATAAATAACTGCCCATCATTAATCTTATCCCTTCCGTTTTTTTGATACCAAGATTACTTACATTTCCGGATAACGAGACATACTCGGCTGTTCTTTGTACGGGGATATTAGGTCTCCATGTATACCGAATTGAGAATATGAAATCCTTGTCTCCTATTTGCCCTCTTTGTAATGTATATCTTCCCGAAAGATCAAGCTCATTTCCCGGAAATAGCTGCTGGTGAAACAGGAGCTCAAATAAATTCCGGTCCTTAAAGTATTCTTCGGGGATATAATTGTTTTGATAAAATATACTTAAACTGGTTTTATCAGAGAATTTACTGAAAACCCTTGCACCGTAATAGAATTGTTTTTGATTTAGTAATTGATATCTGGATGTGATGGCATAGCTCCCAAAAAGGCTGAAAGAGGTTTTGAATTTTTCAAATGATAAATTGGCTGAGTATAAACTTGAATTCCCACTGAAATCTGTCAGATAATTATCCGTTTTTCCGAATTGTCCTTCAACGTTAATCTGAAATATCCCGATCCGCTGATCTACAGAAACTCTGAAAAAGCGTTCATAATAATCAAACTGTTTAGGTTCTAAACGATCCTGATATTTTTGGTATCCATTATTAAATATTATAAAACCGTTGGACAGATATTTATACTGTATTCCATATTGGAAATATTTTCTGTAGGGAGCGGCCAGAAATAAGGTATCTCTCTGAAAATTTTTGGCATCCTGCATATAGTTGGCAAAAACATTGATCTTCTTCGATAGCTTGTACTGGATACTTCCGCTGAAGGTGTTGGTATTGGTAAAGTAACCGGCAAATTCAGGGCTTGCTTTCATATACATCAAATTCCCGTTGAACTTTGTAAAATTGATTTCAGCCTGTGCCATATAAGCTGTTCCCTCATTTTTCTTGGTTGTACTGTAAGCAAATTCCCCGGAAAGGTTGATATTCTTCGAAATTTTAAATTTTCCTTTAGTATAAGGTAGGTGAGCTTCAGTGTCTAATCTTGTGCTTCCAAAATCAACGTTTTCCGTTATAGGAGTTTTGTAAAGATATCCGACTGAAATTTCAGACTCCTTGCGGATTTTAAATGCTGAGTAAATATTAAATTCATCTTTAATATCTCTGAAAAATCGGGGATGATTATAAAAACCACCCAGACTTACCTTATTAAAATCATACCGGATTTCTGCGCCACGGCCATATCTTGCAAATTCAGTTAAGTACGAGGAAGAATATGTTTTATCACCCAAATGAATGAATAAATTATCTCTTTTATAATTCACAAAATACTCCTCATACTGAGTAAAAGTATTTAGCTCTATTGGATTATGTGTGACAGCATGAAATTCAATCTGATTTTTATTTTCCTTATCCAAACTTCCTTTACCATATATCTCACCCTGAAAGCCATCATGATAGATCCCCATATTCTTCATCCCGATAAAGGATAGGGAAGCAGCAATAGGAAGCCTGTGGTATATATCCATATTGGCAGGCTTCACAGATATAACCTGAGTACTGATATAGGCAGTCTGGTTTTCTTTAGGGTTTTCTTTAGAATATACCGAAAGATTTAGATTTTGAAATTCATTTTGACCCAGTTCCGGACTGGTTTTTTTATAGATGGAAATCACTTTGGATTCATTAGGTCCCAGAGTGATGGAGGAGGCATGATCAATGGTTGCATTTTTACTTTCCAGAATAAGATTTTCCGTTACATTTCCATTATTTTTTACAAGAAAAGAAGCATGAATGGTTTCTCCTGACCTTGTAAACTCAGGTGAATCCAGTACAGTAAGGGAAAGATTTCTATTTGCAGAAACTGTAATTTGTGAAACCTTTGTAAGAGATATTCCATTGGAACGGTCAGTCATATTTAAAATGACAGAATAGTTACCTTGCGTAGCTTCTGCTGAAATACGCAAAGGAACAAGATATACAGAAGCTTCATGGGGCGGGATCTGAGATTCTCCTTTTACCAGGATGGGAGAGATAAGCGGACTTGAAGTGGTAACTGAAATATCATATACTTTATTTTCAGATGAATTATTTTGAAGACTAAAGGGAATAGAAGTAGACATCCCCGGCATTAAGCTATCTTTTTTACTGACCAATCGGTGAGATTGCTGTTGAGAAAAAGCAAATAGCGGGAATAATATAATAGTAAATTGTGTCCAGGTTTTAATCATTTTTTACTTCTAATTCCACATTGAGCGCAAATGCGTTCTCATCTTCATCCGTTGCTATTACAGTAGCCTTGTACTGAGCAGAGGGTACTTTACTGATATCAATGTAAAATGTTTTGGAAGTAGAAGGCAGCAATCCCATCGTTAAACTTGAAAAAGTTCCTATCTTTTCTCCTGATTTACGATTATAAATTTCAATAGATGCTGTGGGCTTACAATAAAGATTTCCATGATTGGCTATTGCAATTTTTACAGTTTGCTTTCCTTCTTCTTTTTCTACTTTGATATTTTCGAATATAAGGTCCGGTTTGGCCTTTTCTGTGTCATAATCTGTAATCACCTGAATAGCATACCGTATAACAGAGGTAATGCTTACTCCAGGCTGTTTATCACTGGGTTTTATATCATCTACAGGTTCTACAATGATCACACTCCAGTAGCTGCCTGGATCTATTACCTGATCGGGAATGGTAATTTCATAAAAAACTTCTGTTTTTTCTTTACCTTTCAGTGTTACTAAATTTGTATTGAGTTTTATCCAGTCGCCATTGGTTCTTTTTTGAGTATGAAGTGCCGTGTAATTAATCGTTCCGTCAGCGTGATAAGTAAAATCCTGTAAAAATAATTTTACACTCTGAGGATTGGCTCCTGTATTTTCAATGGCTATTTTTCCTTTGTAAACTTGCCCGTTTTCTACTTTATAGGAATGCGTAAGCCCGTTAAGAACCACAATGCCGGCATGTAAAATGCTGAACTGCAAAATCATAGTGATTAAAAAAAGAATACGCTTTATCATTATGTAGGTGGGGAGTTTTATAATTAATCATACAAAAACAGGAAGAAACTGAGATCCAATTTCTTCTTGTCTTTGAAATATAGAATTGAATTTTATTTAAATACTAGTTATCTGATATTGTATAGGTAACAGTAGCTACAGTAGTTGCTGTTGCCTGAAGATCAGCATAAGCGGCAACACCGCCAGGTCCACTTCCTGCAGCAAGAGCATAAGTCAGGTTATGACCGTTATTTGCCCCATTTCCTGTATAGGCACTTCCGATACCGGAAATAATAGTCTGATCGGCAGCGCTTAATGTTAAAAGGCCTGCAGATGTTCCCAAAGTACCACCTCCTGAGCCAGTAGCTGCAGCAGCAGTTACGTGAATATCTACTCCAGGAATGATAGCATTAACCTTTACACTTACGTTACGGGTAGGATCTGCAACAGATTTTATAGAAGAATAGTTAAGCCATAAAGTGTTATTGGCGGCACTTGCTACAACAGGGTTTCCTGCTTCTGTAGGGGCTGCGAATCCTAATGTTATATTTTTCGTAGCAGCAGGCTCAATGTCTACCAGGGCAACTTCAGGGATAGAAATAGTAATTGTATGGCCATCCGTATTTGTGTCCTGAGCACTTAAGTTGCCGGATATAGCAGCTGCAATAAAAGACATTGCAATAGTTAATTTTAATTTAGTCATGATCTTAATATTAGTTAAGTGAAAATAATAAAAATCAACAAATTATGAAATAAATATATAATAATTTTTATATTGTTGATTATTTTTCTTTCGTAATGCAATATATTTGAAAAATATTTCACTTTTCATCTGTAAAAAATCCTGTACAAACGTACAGGATTTATAATGCTTTATAGGAAAAATAATTTATGCCCAGTGTGGATCTGAAACAGAGACCCTTCCTGTTTCTAGTCTTCCTGCAAAATGCCAGATATGTTCGTTTAGGGTCACTTTTAGATCATACCAGCCTTTAAATCGATTAAGATCAATGACTATTTTCTCCTCCTGTTTACGAATAGACACTGTTTTTTTATTTTTTTCATATAGATTTTCCAGGATAATATTTCTTTTATTACCGTTTTTGATAATCAGTTCAATCTGACCCTTTGAAGGATTATTAATTAAAATAACCTCTGATTCCGAAACTCCATTCCCTTTAAATTTCCGGAAGAAACCGTTTGGACCGAAAACTTCATAATCATAACCTCCTGATTGTACAGTAGAGTGAGATAATTCCTGTCCGGAATATAATGCATAAGAAAAATAGTAATGACTGCTATTGAATTGGGTTCTGTCATAAAGATGAAGAGGAACACCATTTTCCTTTAAGTTAGCCATTGTAATCTTGCCATCTTCAAGATTTACGTGGAAGTTATAAGGAAGTGGGTTAGAAGGTTTCAACCCTTTTTCCTGGATTTCCAGTAATTCATTCTTCAGTTCATTCTCAGAATACCATTTTAGTTGGGGAACAGGCTTATTTTTGGCTGCATTAATGGTTTTAGCATAATCTTTCTGATCCAGATAATCTATTTGCGGGGCAGCCTTGATATCAGGAGAATTAAAGGCGGAAATAAGATCACCACAAACGGCTCTTCTCCATTCGCTGATATTGTCTACATGAACATTTTTACTGAACTTCTTCATGACGAATTTTTCGAGAAACTGTAGAACAGAAGTATGGTCTGAGACTTCAGAATTTACAAAACCACCTTTCGTCCACGGAGAAGCAATAATCATAGGAACCCTGTAGCCAAGCCCTACTGTTCCTTCTGCTTTTTCATAATCCTTTAAGGTAGGATCAGACATATATTCCTGGGCTTTATCCACATATTCCACACCATTTTTTCCGTTGATATCAACCGGTTGGCTTGGATTCAGCGGAGGAGCAAAAGGAATAACGTGGTCGAAATAACCGTCATTTTCATCATAATTGATAATGAAGATCGTTTTTTTCCACATTTCCGGGTCTTTGGTCAGAATATTCAGAACTTCAGAAATATACCACGCTCCATACCATGGTGAACCGGGATGATCTGAGAAGTGTTCAGGGGCTATCAGCCAGGAAACCAACGGAAGCTTTTTCTCCTCCACATCTTTACGGAACTGAAACAGAACATCCCCTTTGGGAACAACCAGTCTTTCTCCGTTTTCGTCCTTTCCGATTTCCAGATTATGATAATCCGGATCATTTGAATTGGTGGTAAAAGCCTTTTCATGAAGGTTTTTCTCCATTGGAGAAAGCTTTGAATAATTATCCGGATGATATTTTACCTGATCTTCCTGAAGCTCTGCAATGATTTCTTCCAGCCTTTCTTTCTGAGCAGGCTTTTTCAGAATTTCCTGTTTCAGGGAAGCAATCATGTCAGGAATATGCTGATAATATCCTTTTGAAAATTTGACATTATATTTTGAAAACCATTCAATCGGATTATCTGTAAAGTTACTCAGCCATGCTTCCTGCTCACCGGATAAACCTTTGGGAAGACTTATTTCATTCTGATAAATACGCCACGATACATTTTGTTCCTCTAAAATTTCAGGGAAGCTTTTCCATTTTGCCTGTCTGGCTTTATCATAATCAATATCATCATTTACAACATTTGCTTTAGATTTACCGTTTTGCTGTTCTCTAAGAGTTCCTGACCAATGGAAAAGCCTGTTAGGCGTAGTTCCTGTCATTGAAGAGCAGAAATATTGGTCAAATATGGTAAAAGCATCTGCAAGCTGGTAGTAAAACGGAAGGTCTTCGCGATTGTAGTATCCCAGGGTAAGAGGAATATTTTTATAATTTTCATTACCTGAAGCTTTAGACTGAAGCCATTGGTCATACTTCCCTTTATTGAATGCCAGTTGCTGATTTTCCCATGAATGGGGCAGTGAACTCATCCAGGTTGATTTGGTATTTCTCAGATCCAGACGGGCTGGAGCGGCATATTTTCCGGTATTTTCCTTTTGGAAAAAAGCAGAGTGCCGATCCTGTTTGATGAAAGTTCTTTTATCCAGAAATCCCCGAACCCCTTTAAGAGTTCCAAAGGCATGATCAAACGAACGGTTCTCCTGCATCAGAATAACAACATGTTCTGCGTCATAAAAGGTAGACTGTGCAGCCGGTTCTATTGCTAAAGCCTTTATGATAGCAGGGTGTAAGATACCGGAGGTTCCTAATCCTGCTAATAAAATACTTGATTTTTCTAAAAATTCTCTTCTGTCCATGATCAATCGTAATAAGAAAGAAACCGCAAGTTAATAGGATTTTCCTGCGATTTCTTTGTTGGATATAAAAATAAATAAGATTTCTATTGTAGCCACCAGGGTTTGGAGCCGATATTATCATTTCCTCCATACTGAGCTGTAAGGGCAGCCTTTAAATTTGTGCTGTTATAGCTGTATTCAGACTGAGGATACCTGAATCTGAAAGGCGCAGGAACACCAGGTTTTAAAGGGTAATTGGGATATCCTGTTCTCAAATAATCATAATAAGATGTCCATTGTGACTGATGGAACATGGTCATGTATTTCTGAGTGATGATTTTTTCTACCTGTTCCTGTAATGGTGCAGAATCATTGTATACGACCAGAGGAGTGGCCAGATACTGGTTCACATTAAAACCTGTGAAATATTGTCCCGGATTTTTCACATACGTCTGATAGAAACTGAAACTTCCCTTGATGGCATTATCATAATGATTTTTTGCAGATCCCGAGATCCATCCTCTGGCGGTTGCTTCTGCCAGGATAAACTCCAGCTCAGAATAGCTCAAAATTGAAGATGGTTCGTTAGTAGGATCTTTATAGAAACGGTCATTTACTTTGGAGATATTTTTTGCCGTGATCAATTTTGCATTATCAGAATAAGGAGAAACAGGATCTCCTCCATTGTATCCGGTAAAATCTGTAATTGCTTTTCCTGCTTCTTTGGCACCGGTAGTTTGGGCTGCAAAAGTAAACAAACGAGGATCCTGTCTGTCTTTAAACAAATTAATGAAGTAATCTGCCATATATAAGCTGGATCCATATCCACTGTTGTTGAACATTGTATAGCGGCTGTCTGCAGCATCTGCAAATTTAAGTTCACCATTGTCTGAGATAGAAGTCATTAAAGGCTGGTTTCCTGCAATAGATGCAAATTCTGTAGCAATATTATAACTTCCAACTGTTGTTTTTTTAGATAATGTGATCAGGATTTTCAGACGGAATGAATTGATCAGTTTTTTCCATTTTGAAGCATCACCATTGAAGACAATATCACCTTCAATCTTATCATTGATATTGATCAGATCATTAGCTTCTTTTAATTCTGATAAAATTCCGGACATTACAACATCCTGGCTGTCATACTTTGGCTGTGTAATTCCTGATTCTCCTTTTACAGCTTCAGAATAAGGAATACTTCCCACTTTTAAGCTTGTATTAAAGAAATGATAGGACCTTAAGAATTTACCGATAGCCACATAGTTTTTATTCTTGATTTTCTCCGCTTCCTGCATCATTTTTACAGTGTTCAAAAGCGCTTTAGAGTACACTTCGAAAGAGGTTTCGTTCCATTTCATGTACTGGTATTTATTTTCCCCGTCTGTACCGATCATCATTCTGGAAGCATACATATTGTCACCATCCACCTGGAAGGTAGCTTTGGCAGCATAGGTTAAAAGATATTTTGGATCAACGCTGGCCTGGTCATTCGGGTTGTCATTGATCTTATCAAGATTAGATTCACATGAAGCTAATGTCAGGAGACCTGCGGCGAATACAGATTGTATCAGTCTTCTGACCTTTATATTATTTTTCATTGTATTGACGTACTTTTAATTAAAACTTAAGATTAAATCCGATTCCGAACCATCTGCTGGAAGGATCCTGAATGTCATTCGTAATGTCATCTTTTCTGCCTGTTTTGATTTGGAAATCAGGATCAGAATAAAGATTTTTGGATTTTTTCCACATTGCAAGATTATAAGCAGAAATATTGGCGGTAAATCCTTTGATCATTCCTTTTGGATTAAGTAAAGAAGAGAAATCATATTCCAGAACTACTGATCTCAGCTTGATAAAAGTTCTGTCGAAAACATTTGCAAACTCTTTACTTTCATCCTGCGTAACCCTTGCCTGGTAGGGATAGTTCTGTGCCCAGTCCTGGAAACTGATAGGTTTGGTATGTGAAGTATAAAGACCTGTTTCCGGATTATAGTTTACCCCGTCCGGTACAAAATAATAAGTTCCCGGCTTAGCATATTCAAGATCTCTGTAGGCTACAGAATTCGGATGTTTTCCTCCCCACCACATTTTTTCGACCACCTGAGATCTCATAATACCACCAATACTTCCATCAATTCCGATGTTCAAGGATAATTTTTTATACTTGAAGGTGTTGTTGAAACCAAAAGTCCAGTCAGGATTGAAGTGGCCCAGGTTACTTGGAGCATTAGCTCTGGTTGGCATTCCTGATTTAGCATCAAGAATTACTTTTCCATCCGGAGATTTCTGCCATGTATAATCATAGTAGCTATCCATTCTTTCTCCTAACTTGATATTGTTATAGTTAGGCATGTTATCATAAATAGAAGTCAGCTTTTGCTCATAAGTACTCCAGTTGATTAACGTCTTCCACATGAAATCCGAAGTCTTTATAGGAACCATTCCCAGGGAAATTTCGAATCCTTTTGTTGTGTATTCGTTACCATTCACATACTGAGAACTGAAACCTGATGATTCAGCACTTGGGAACTCGAGAATATTATTGTAATCCAGAGTTCTGAAGTAAGTAGCATCTAAAGTAATCCTGTTTTTGAATAAACCGGCACTTAATCCCAATTCGTAAGACTTTGTCTGTTCAGGTTTTAAACTGTTTTCAATATTCAGGATGGTAGGATAAAGATAGGTTGGGTTACCGTTAAAACTGATCCCTTTATTATTCGCATAGTAATTTTTGATCGAGTAAGGCTGGAAATCATAGGCTACTTTTGCCCATGAAGCGGAAAGTTTCAGCATATTGACTGCTTCCGGCATTTTAACAAGATTCGAGATTACTGCACTGATGGATGCAGAAGGATAGAAGTAAGATCTGTTAGCCTTAGGTAGAGTAGAAGACCAGTCATTACGTCCGGAAAAGTTGATGAAGAAAGCATTGTATAATCCAATGTCAATCGTAGAATAAACACTGTAGATCAGCTTTTCCTTCAGGTAAGTGTATTTTTTAATTGCTCCGATGGAGTTTTCAAAGTTGTAGAGTTCAGGAACTTTTAAGCCATCAGTAGACGTTTCATTGTTATTGTTTTTATAGTAAAATGTTGAACCTCCGGCATTGACTGTAAAGTCAAAATTCTCAGATATTTTTTTCTTGTAAGTTGCCAATACATCATAGTTCAGATTCCATGTTTTCAGATCTTTTACAATATATCCGCCACTTCTTGGGGCGCTGTAATTGAAATAAGAATAGGGGCTGAATATTTCGGTTTTGCTATGATTTTCAACCAGGGAAATTCTACCTTTTACAGAGAAATCCTTTGTTGCCTTATATTCTAATCCTGTTTGGGCATTAATGATGCTGGTTCTGTTTTGATTTTTATAATATTCAGCTCCGAACCACGGATTGTTGTACCATGCATAATTCCAGTTAGCCTGTGCTACACCTTCTTTTCCCGGAACCCACATGTGATTCTTTAAAGCTCTGCCGTCTACGTCACCTCCCATCCAGATCAGGATGGTATACATGTGTCCGCTTGGGTTATATTCGTAATTGGGAACGTTAGGAGTGAAAGCCTGATTGTAGTTGAATTTTGTATCAAAGATGAGTTTATCTCCCAGGTGATTTTCAGATGAGAAATTGATTCCATATTTCTGCAGATAAGAATTAGGGACTCTGTCATCATAATTCATGAAGTTCCCCGAAAACCTATATACATCTTTATTATTTCTATAACTGATTGCAAAATTATTGTTATTGATAATAGATGGCTTTAAAAAAGTATCCAGGTTATCATGGAATTTCCAGTCAATTGGGACTCTTTCGTATCTTGCTTTATCATTATACTGAGTGTCGGTTACTGCACCATACCAGGGGATAATCTGGCCGGTTGTTTTATCTCTGATAGGGCTGTTCCATTGAGCAATCTGCAGGCCGGGAACGAATTTTGGTCCCCAGATCATATCTCCGTCATTAACGCCACCGTCAGCACCATCCCAGAATTCATATTTTCCATGAGAACCGTTTCCATATTCGGTCTGAGTTTTTGGAAGATTGGTAAAGCCTCCGGTAATCATTGTATTTTGAGAAAATTCTACTGAGAAACCTTTCTTCTTTGCATTTTTTGTAGTAATCAAAATGGCGCCGTATCTTCCTCTTGAACCATACAGAGCAGATGCTGTTGCTCCTTTCAGTACATTGATATTTTCAATATTATTAGGATCTAAATTCTGAAAAACTTCCTTTTCTACAATTACTCCATCAATTACAAATACCAGATTGGAATTCCCTCTCAATGTAAACTGAGGTGCCTGCTGCATTCCCGTAGGGTTGGAAACATTCAGACCAGCTACCTGTCCTGAAAATAAATTTCCAATGCTTGGAGTGGTAATTGTTTCAAACTGTTTAGTTCCTACCTCCTGTGTAGAATATCCGATCTTTTCTTTTTTCTTAGCGATTCCCAGAGCAGTAATAACTACCCCTTCAATCTGTTTTTCATTGGTTTTCCTTAAAACAACAGAATATTGTTTTTTTGAGGAAACTTCCATAGTATAAACCGGAAAATCGGGTGAAAAGAATTCAAGAATATCTTTAGGATTAGCAGAAATGGTAAAATTCCCATTTTCATCTGTTGTAGCGGTTTTTCCTGTGTTTTTATCGGTAATATTTACCCCTGAAACACTGCTGCCATTTTCAGATTTTACATTTCCGGAGATGCTAATTTCCTGAGCTGTAATATATAAGGGAAGTAAAAAAACAGCAAACGTAGCTAGAGTTTTCTTCATTTTTTTTGAAAGCAAATTTAGCAGTGCACTATTACCTGAATTTTACGGCCATATTAAAATAAAAATACGATTTATATATGTTTAAACAGAAATAATTAATAAAATGGTAAAATAAGAAGAGTCTGTCGTATAGCTGTTTTTGCTTTATTATTGGGGCTGGAAGCTGGGAGTCAGAGGCTGGGGGTTATTCATGTTTTCAAAATAACTGAAACACTTTCTATTAGCTTCTGGTAATGGAGGAATTTTTAAATTATAGTGTTGGAAGCTGGGAGTCAGAGGCTGGGGGTTATTCATGTTTTCAAAATAACTGAAACACTTTCTATTAGCTTCTGGTAATGGAGAAATTTTTAAATTATACTGCCGGAAGCTGGAAGTAAGAGGGTGTGGCTTTTTTGAGCTCAGAAAATAATTGGAACATATTCCATTAGCTTTTTATCACAAGGCTGCTACTCAAAATAGTAACCTTACAGTCACTTCAAGCTTCCCGGATCCCGCTTCCATTCTCTGTTAAAATCTACTCAGAATTCCCCAGTGGATTTTTATATCATTGAATTTGAAAGGATTTCCAAACTCATTACCATTCGACAGCTGAAAGCTCATCAGCCCGATTGGGATGAAGAAATTAAAACCAAGTCCGACACTATAAAGCTTAGGCTTTACATTCAAAGATTTATTATTGAGCTGGCCATACTGTCCAAAGAGGTCAAAGAAAGCCTGATTGCCTATGAGATACCGGTATTCTAAACTTCCGTAATAATAAAAATCTGCGGCGAGGGAATTTTCATTAAACCCCCGCATAGAATTCCATCCTCCGAAGCGGTAAAGTTCATTGGCAGAAAACTCTATCTTAGAATCCATCATGGCACCTTCCCCTTTGATATTGAGGAAGTGGTTTCCTGAAATATGGTAATTATGCTCACCGGAGAAATAGAACTGATTTTGGGCAGCCTTTATATTTCCTTTGGTATAGGTCGTTGTCAGATAATCATATCCGGCAGTGATCTTTGTTTTGTGAAGAAAAAGATCAATATCGGTAGGTTCAGTCATTTCAAACCAGATCCCGATCCCTTTTTTGTTGTAGTCTTTCCCTATGGCGTACAAAGAATCTATAACGGTAGAAGTTTCCAATGTTGCACGAAGACCAAGTTTATTACGGTTATTGATGTGGTAGTAAAAAGCAGGAAGGAATTTTACGTTGGCAAAGGTAGAATCCTGTCTGTAGATATTCACCTTTGTATTCATTCCGATATTAGATTTAAAAAGATAAGGAATGTCTACCTGAAGATCAAAAGTCTGCCCTTTATCAGGGTTTCTCTGCCAATACAGATTGATCGCCTCAAATCCATTGAACATATTTCTGAAATTCACATTCATCGTCCCGTTTAAAGTGAATTTTTCAGACTTATCATTTCCAAAACCGATCACCCCATCAAAGGTATTGGTCTTTTTCTTCTGCAAAAACAGATATATATTGGTAGAATCTTTGGTAAATAAGGTCTGAGGCTGCCGGTCAAGCATAACAAAAGGATGACTCTGAAAGCTTTTGTTGATAGCTAAGAGGTTTTTGTCATCATAGTTTTTGCCTTTGAATTCCTTTTCAAGATTTTTAATGAACCTTTGTGGAACCTTATCATACCCTTTTACAACAAACCCGTTGATCGTTCTTTTATCATTTTTATTGATATCAAGTTCTACAACCGGATATCCATTTTTCTGTCCTTTGTATTTTGATTTGATCCTGCTGAAAGAATATCCCTCATCAATATAATTTTTATTGATGCTCTTCTTGGTGGAATCTAAATTTTTAGTAAAAAAATCTTTCTGAATTTTAAGTTTCTGAACAATAGAGTCGGAAAGATTTACATAGCTTTGATTAAAGTTTTTTCCTTTGTCAAAGAAAATTTCTGTACTGTCGCCTTTTATTTTTACCTCCTTCAGCTGGGTGAAAAAGTAATTGTTTTGAGCCAGAGAGTCCAGAAATTTTACTGCAGACGTGGAATCCTTTACTTTTTTTCTGACCTTGGTTTCCGTATCGATCAGCCAATACTGTTTTTTCTGCGCTTGTATAAAAACGCAGAACAGAACAAAAAATATTTTTAAAAGTAACTTCAAATTGCCATTCTGAATATAAATTGAAGGCTTGTGAACATCGTTCAAAAGCGAATGAAGAACCGCATAAAAATACAAAAAGATTCTTCACAGCATTTCATTCCGTTGAGAATGACAATGCGTTCTATCAATCAACTAATTTTTATCCAGTTTATTATATTTCTTCATTAAATTCTCATAAACACCCTGCGGAAGAATCCATTTTAGCGGAACTCCGATTTTCTGCCCGAATTTACCAAAATAATAATGAGCTTTCCATTTATTCTTTCCTAAAAGTTTCTCAATATATTCTGCTACTTCCAATGGTTCAGTTCCTTCATCCACATGGGAGTTCATCAGAGCATAGACTTTATCAAAAACATTTTTATATGGCTGAGAAACCTGAGCAATCACTCTGTTTTCTGCAATATTCGTTTTAATATCACCCAAATGCAGAGAACATACCTCAATATTCCAAGGGTAAACTTCGTATCTCATGGCTTCGGTTACTTTATCCAAAGCTGATTTTGAAGCGGAGTAAAATCCACGGAACGGCAGTCCCATTTCACTTCCGATGCTGGATACATTAATAATTTTTCCGAATTGGTGTTCACGCATCTTCGGAAGAACGGCACTCATCATCTGAACAGGGCCGGCAAGATTTAAGCTGAAAAGCTTTAGAATATCTTCTTTGGTAGAGTCTTCTACAGCCCCTACCATGCCCATTCCTGCATTGTTGATGAGAACGTCTATTCTGGTTTCTGTTTTCAAAACTTCTGCCATGGCATTCTGTACAGCGGAATTATCAGTAACGTCCGTAGGGATAGATTTGAAGTATTGGCTTTCTGTATATTTTCGGCTCAAACCATATACGTTGTGCCCTTTTTTACCAAAGTATTCGGCCAAAGCAAATCCAATTCCTGAAGAGGTTCCTGTGATGATAATGGTCATTTAATTCGTATGATTTTTTATTGTTTCATTTTTCTTACCCATCAATCACTGTTTTTCGATTGTCTGTGAGTACGAAAATCTATTTTCAGCAAATGTAAAAAAAGAAAAGGGAAGTCTGTAATTTATTAATCCCGAATACTTCTGTAGGAAAGAGGAAAACCTGTTCTTTCGTCTGGGTCTGATGGGTTCTAAACTTAAGGTAAAGTTAATCTTAGCTATGTATAGAATATCAATAGAATAATTACTTTAATAGTTTATCGTGTTGGAAATAAACAAGTTAATTTTTTGCTATAAAATCCAATATTCATGAGAAACTAAAATTTCTTAATAAAAACATAAGGAAATATTAATCTAACGGGAGGTAGGGCTGTTCTAATTTTGCATCTAATTAAAAAGGATGTCATGAATGTATTTAAAATCCCTGTCTCAGTAACATATTTAACGGGTAGGGTATTACTTATTGGTGCAATTTCAGCTTCACCGATGTTCCTCTCTCAAAAAAAAGACAGTTTAAAAGAAAAATCCATCGACGAGATTGTCGTTGTTGGGTACGGAACACAGAAAAAAAGTAAGGTTTCCGGTGCTGTTTCGGAGGCTTCATTGGATAAGCTTACTTCCAGATCTCTGTCTGGAGTAGGTGAAGTTCTTCAGGGAAAAGCTCCCGGAGTAACTGTAGTGAACGAAGGTGGTGATCCTAATGGCTCCCCTAAAGTAAATATCCGTGGTCTGGGTGGGGTGAATGGTGAAACCCCTCTTTATGTTGTGGATGGAGTTGTTTTTAACGGAACTCCTGCTATTAATCCTAACGATATTCAGGATATTTCTGTGCTTAAGGATGCTTCTGCTGCTATTTACGGAGCGAGGTCTTCCGGAGGGGTGATCCTGATTACCACAAAAAGAGGAAAAAAAGGAATACTGACTGTGGATTTTGATGTTAAATATGGAATTAATCAGGCATGGAAATTAAGAGAATCCTTAAATGCTGCAGAGTTCCAGGATGTAATGCGTCAGGCATATGAGAATGCAGGAAAACTGAGCAGTCTTCCACTGGCCTTCAATGCTGAGAAATATGCTGATGGAGGTATTACTAGAACCAACTGGATGAAAGATATCTTCCGTACAGGAACCATCCAGGAATACAATGTAAATCTTAGCGGAGGAAGTGATAAATCCAAATTCTTCGTAGGAATGAACCATAGAAGTCTTGAAGGAATTTTATTGAACACTCAGGCAAAACGATATAACTTCAGGGTAAACTCTGAACACAAAGTAAAAGACTGGCTGACGATTGGAGAGAATATGTATTATAATTACTCTGACGGAAATACAGCCAACACAAAGAATGGATATACAGGAGCTTTGGTTGCTGCTATGTATTACCCACCTAACGTTCCGATATATACACCATCAGGAGCCTTTTCAGGATTACCCATTGATGTGGCAGGAGGATATGGAGATATGATTAACCCGGTTGCTTATCTTAAAAGAATCAGCATTCAGAATCCTACCCATGAGATATTGATTAATCCTTATATCGAAGTTGCGTTAGCTAAAGATTTGAAATTCCGATCCAACTTTGCTCAAACATTTAAAATAGGAAATGTGAAAGAATTTACTTCCAGAGTGTTGGAGGTAGGGAAGATCTTCGATACCAACAGTTTGGAATATCAGAACAACAATGTATCTACCTCTCTTGCTGAGCAGCTCCTTACTTATAAATTCACAACGGGTAAACATAGTTTTGACTTTCTTGCAGGTTTAACGTTCCAGAAAACAACAGAGGATGGGTTCCGGGCAAAAACTTTTGATTTCAGAAGTGAAGCGGAAGCCTTCCGATATCTTCAGAATGCTGCGGATACTTATAGAGAAGCAGAAAGTTATAAATACAGAAGTGCTTTAACTTCTTATCTGGCAAGGGTAAACTATGACTATGCCGGAAAATATATGATCAGTTTACTGGGAAGGAGAGATGGAACATCTTTAGTCTCTAAAGAAAAACATTTTGCAGACTATTATTCCATTTCAGGAGCATGGATGGTATCCAAAGAAAATTTCATGAAAGATATTGTATGGCTCTCCAACCTGAAATTAAGAGGAAGTCATGGTATTTTAGGAAACCTTGGCGGGGTTTCTTACCAGGCAGTAAATCCGCAGATGATTCGTGATAATAACATTATTTTCGGACAGGATCCAACACAGAATATTGCTTACTACGCGAAGACAAGGCCTAATCCGGATTTAAAATGGGGAAAATCAGAACAAACCAACTTTGGGGTAGATGCTTCCTTCTTCCGTAACAGGCTTTCTATGCAATTTGATTACTTCGTGAAGAATTCAACTGATCAAATCTTCAATGTGAACCTTCCGAGTACAGCAACCTATGTAGATCAGTATGTAAATGCAGGGTTGTTTCAGGATAAAGGATATGAAATAGGAATTAATTTTAATGGTAAAAATACCGGAGATTTTACCTATTCAATCGGAGCAACTCTTAGTCAACTAAAAAATACGGTGAAGCAGTTGGCCGATGTGGATGAGATTTTTGTCAACAGTAATAACGTACGTGGAGTTCTGAAGCCTACCCGTATAAAAGTGGGCGAATCTCTTTATTCTTATTATGGTTATAAGACCGATGGGATTTTCCAGAGCCAGGCAGAAATTAACAATTATAAAGATGCTAACGGTAATCTTATTCAGCCTAATGCGAAACCCGGAGATATTAAATTCCTGAAAAAAGAAGGCAATACAGGAGCATTGAATAATAATGATTTTGTAAACCTTGGAAATCCATATCCAAAATTCTCTTACGGATTCTCTTATAACATGACCTGGAAAAACTTTGACCTTAACTTATTCTTTCAGGGTGTTTATGGAAACAAAATCTTCAACGGATTGAAATTTATTTCATTAAACCCAGGAGGAACAGGGCAGAATTATAATATGGACAGAGATATCCTGAATGCATGGACGCCTCAGAATACCAATACCAATATTCCAAGAGTGGTGCAGGGTGACCCAAGCGGTAATTACTCCAAAGTATCAGATTTCTATGTAGAAGACGGTTCTTATTTGAGGCTTAAAAACCTTACAGTTGGATATTCATTACCACGTGAACTTTACAAAAAACTTGATGTGAATAAAATCAGAGTGTATGTTACCAGCAATAACCTGTTTACCATTACCAAATATACAGGTTTTGACCCTGAAGTGGGAATGGAAACGTATGGTGTAGATACCGGGAGATATCCTCAGGCCCGTTCATTTATTTTCGGACTGGAAGTCGGGTTTTAATCTAAAACAAATTTAAAAGTAAAAAAATGAAGATTTTCAATACAATCATTTTAATAACAGGGCTGTCAGCATCAGTATTGTCATGTACCAATGAACTGAACATAGAGCCGGAAGGTACTCCAACAGAAGCTAACTTCTGGAAAAGTGAAAATGACCTTATTACAGGAGCCAATGCCATGTATAAACCACTTTCTGACAGTGAATTCTATGGAAGAGGTTTTTTCTGGTTTATCAATGCCAGTGACGATATGGTAACAGGAAGGTCGAAGAGTGAGGCAGATAATGTGAAGAATTTTAGCAGCAACTATATCGCAGCAGGAGATCTGGAGACTCAATGGAATAAAAGATATACAGTGATAGGGGTTGCTAACCGTGTGATCCGTAATGTGAATAATATTCAGGCTTCACAGGCCGTGAAAAACAAATATTTGGGAGAAGCATTGTTTATGAGCAGCAGAATGTATTTTGAACTTGCCTACAGTTATGGAAATGAAAAAGCAGGTATTCCTATCATAGACCGTACAAAAGAGCCGGATACTAATCCAATTCCAAGAACTGCCAATGTAATGGAAAACTACAATTACATTGTAAATGACCTGAAAAAAGCAGCAGAAATATTGCCTAGCCAGGAAGAACTTCCAGCTAAAGATTATGGAAGACCCCATAAAGCAGCAGCTTGGGCATTGTTGGCTAAAGTATATCTGTTTATGAAAGATTGGAAGAATGCAGAATATTGGGCAAATGAAGTAATGACCAAAGGAAACAGAAATTTACTGAATAATTTTGGAGATGTTTTTAAAGCTGAAAATAATTACAGTTCAGAATATATCTGGTCAGTACCAAGTACTACTAAATTTAATGGAGTAGGAAGTATCCTTCCGGGAGTAATGTTAGAAAACAAAGGTTGGGGAAAATATAACGGCTGGGGATACTTCCAGCCCACAAAAGAACTGTATGATGAATATGAAACAGGGGATCTTAGAAGAAGTGTAACCATCCTTAAAGAAGGAGATCAGTTTACTTTTGATGGGGCAGTAAGAACATATGCCAGCTCAAACTCCCTTACAAAATGCCAGTTCAATAAATATATGGATGCTTTCAAATATCCATTTAAAGATGGGCACGTAAATGCCAACGGAGATTATCCTTGTACAGATCTTTCTGTTCCCATTATGCGTTATGCTGAGGTAATCCTTATTAAAGCAGAAGCATTACTGATGCAAAATAAACCTGCAGATCAGGAAATCAATATGATCAGAAAACGTGCTGGTCTTACCTCAAAAAGTGGCTGTACTATGGCTGATCTGAAACACGAAAGACGTTGCGAGCTTGCTGGTGAATGGGCAGACAGACACAGAGACCTTGTGCGTTGGGGAGATGCACAGGCAACCTATGCTAAACCACTTCATGGTATGGATGGAAAAGAAGCTTGGGCAGCCAGAAACTTTAATCCGGCAGTTCATAATGTTTGGGCGGTACCACAGGTTGAGATTGTCAACAGCCATGGTATTATTAAACAAAATGAAGGTTGGTAAAATTTTAATCTTATATATCAGTCACGATATCATTGCAGGAACTCTGTGATGATATCGTGTTTTAAAAGGAAATATAGAATAACGATGTTAATGATATGAGTGATATTCTATTTTAACCTACAAAAACCATAAAAATTTACGAATGAAACTATCAAAAATATTGGGTTTGCTGGCCCTGGCAGTTTTCTCTGAAAACCAGGCGCAGAATTATTTGAATTATAATGTAGGAAATGCCCATTCTCACAATGATTATATGCAGGAGATTCCTTTTTGGCAGGCATATTATGCCAACTTCGGTTCTATTGAAGCAGATGTTTTTCTGGTGAAAGGCAAGCTTTGGGTGGCCCATACAGAAAAAGAACTTTCTGCAGACAGAACGCTGGAAAATTTATATCTGGATAATATTTCAAAACAGATCAAACTGAATAAAGGGACCATTTATCCGGATGCGAATAAAAAATTACAATTGCTGATCGATATTAAACAGGATTATAAAACGACTCTGGCTGCATTGGTTAATATATTGAAAAAATATCCGGAAATTACCAGTAATCAAGGGGTGAAAATAGTGATTACTGGTGGGAGACCTAAGCCTGTAGATTTTAAAAATTATCCAAATTATCTTTATTTTGATGGTGATCTGGATAGAACATATTCTGGAGACCAATTAAATAGAATCGGCATGTTCAGTGCAGATCTACCCGGGCTTGTAAAATGGAATGGAAAAGGAATTCCGAGGGATGAAGAAACGGAAAAGATCAGAAAAGCTGTAGACAAAGCACATGCCCAGCAAAAGCCGATGCGGTTCTATGGCGCTCCGGATTTCCCTAATGCCTGGGTGAATCTGATGGATATGGGAGTGGATTATATCAATACCGATCATATTCCGGATCTTAAAAAATTTATGAACAGCATTCCGAAGAATTATTATAAAAATACGAAGGAATATGTAACTTATACACCCACTTATAAAACAGACGGAATCAGTAAAAAGGTAAAAAATGTAATCCTTTTGATTCCGGACGGAACTTCCTTACCACAATATTATGCTGCGTTTACTGCCAATAAAGGGAAACTGAATGTTTTTAATATGAAAGCTACAGGTTTGTCTAAAACCAATTCATCCAATGCCTACGTTACCGATTCTGCACCGGGATCTACAGCATTTGCTACAGGTGTAAAGACTAAAAATACATTTGTTGGGGTTGATGCTATGGGAAAAGCGCTGGCTCAGATTCCTGATATTATTGCTTCTAAAGGACTAGTATCCGGATTGATCTCTACAGGGGATGTAACTGATGCAACTCCAGCAGATTTCTATGCCCATTCTGACAACAGAAACAGTTCAGAACCTATTCTGAAAGACTTTGCTACCTCCAAAACCAAATTTCTGATTGGAGGCCCTACGAGCGGATTGACACAGGAAACGGAACAAAAACTTAAAGAGGCAAAAGTAGACCTGTATCATAACCTTAAATCGGCCGGAAAAATAAATAATAAAACCCTGGTTATTGATCCTCTGGCTTCACAAAGAATCACCAACGGAAGAGCAAACTGGCTGGCTGAGGCTTTTGATCTTACCTTAAATGATCTGAAGAATAATAAAAAAGGATTCTTTATGATGGTGGAAGCTTCCCAAACCGATGGCGGTGGACACAGCAATAATATAGAACAACTTGTCACCGAATTGCTGGATTTTGACCATGTGGTAGGAAAAGCTATGAAGTTTGCAGATGAAAATAAAGAAACATTGGTCATTGTGGTAGGAGATCATGAAACCGGTGGCCTAAGCCTTCTGGACGGAAGCCTGAAAGATGGTTGGATATTCGGAAACTTCAGTACCAACGACCATACCTCTATTCCTTCAAGTGTTTTTGCCTATGGTCCGAATTCTAAAGAGTTTACAGGACTGTTTGAAAATACAGAAATTTTCAACAGGATCATGGCCGCATACGGAATTGAAAAATAACTGAACTTATTCAATGTATACTTTTAATAGAAATGTAGTCTTTAGCAGCTAAAGACTGCATTTTTTATTTGTTGTAAATGTTGCTTCATTGAATACTCATAAAATAAAAATCCTTGTAATCTTCTCAAGCTGCAAGTATAAAAAAGCTGCCTCCAATAAGAGGCAGCTTCACGATTACAATTTATATTTAATTACACTAAAAATTAGTTTTTACAATCAGTTCAGCCAGTTCAGTGTTTACAAAATCAACAGGCATGATTCCATAAGAACCTTTTGTATTGCTTTGGAAGAATGTTTTAAGTTTAGGATTAATCGCATTGGAAACCGTAGGAATACTTGGGATTCCGAAGATTCCGGGCTTATAACCACTGGTGAAATTGATGAATAGTCTGTTACTGCTGCTGCTGCTTTTGGCTTCATTGAAAAGATTGGAAATTCCGTTCCATTTATCATCATTATTGGACACCTTATAATAATCCTGAATCTTAAGCTGAGCCCCAGGATTATTGATTTCAAAAGTGGTATTATCTGCCCATGAAGTAGCATTAATTCCTTTAGATGCTCCGGATGAAAACCGTCTGAGTAATTTAATCTTTCCTCTTACTTCTCCAAGAGTAGGAATAGTTGTTCCAAGATCCCATTTTGAAGGATTTTTCTGAATGTATGAATCAAAAGTGCTCTCAAAACTTCTTGTGGTATTGGAGGCATCATGTTCTTCTTTTACAGACATGATAATGGTTTCTGATGGATGGCTTGCCAGGAAAGCATAACAAGCATTAAGAACATCATCAAAATTTAAATTCTGGTAAATAGCACCATGATGGATCGTAAATGAATTATCAATATGTCTGCAACGGATATCCAGGAATCGAACTCCTGCATTCAGCTGTTCAGCAATACTGAGGTTTTGTGTCTTCGCTGTACCTGTTACTACAGGGGCATCTATACGCGCTCCGGAATCATGGGTGCCGGGAATGGAAATTTTTGAAATTGAAATATTATCCTGCAATCCAGCCATCCAGCTGTTCATTTCTACAGGAACAAGAGCCATTTTATAGCTCGATTTGTTGAGAGGATTAAGACCTGTTTCATTGGAATCCCTTTCTACTACTCCTTCTGAGCAGGAAAAGAAAACTGTTGCAGTGGCAATGCTAAAGGTAAAAATTTTTACATATTTCATGTGGTGCTTGAACATAGTTTACATTTTAATTGGAGCTAAAATTAAGAATATGTCAAGCAGGTAGGAGTTAATTTAACTTTAAAAGATGATTAAATTGTTGTATGGAAGGTAGGAAGCTGGGAGCTGGAAGAGGGAAGTACTTTGAGTCGAGGATGAGGTATTTTCTTTTTTATATACTGAAATAGCAGATCAAAAGTCTGCTATAGTTTTTCCAGGATAGATAACCTCCATCTTCAAGCATGCTGGTTCCATCTTAAAATACAAAATCTTCCTTCAATCCCGGAATTTTGAACTTGTGTTCACCCATTTTGAAATCATCCATTTTAATAAGGGTCTTAAGCTTATAATTAAATTCCTTGTTGAAGCTTTCCGGTACTTTGGTCTCATCATCACATGACGAATACTCTCTGTCCACAATGACTTTTCCTGTAGAAAAATTGATTTCATTGGTAAAATCAAACTCACAGTTATCTGCAAAATTATCATAGGAACCTATGAGATAAAAATCTCCGTTCTGGAATCTGAAAGTATGTTTATTAGTCAGGGTATGTCTTGAATTGCTGGAGAAATGCTGTTCAACAATCAGGCAGTTGTTTTTAATCTGAATGTCAAGAATATTACCATCAGGATAAAAGCCCATCCTACTTGAATAAAGCAGAGTAGAATTTTCTTTCCAGATCTTAAGATTTCCCTGATCATTTTTCAGGATATAGAAAACTCTTTTATAATCTTTTTCTTCGGCAGATGCTGGTTTATCAGTATCGAATACAAGAACAGTTTCATTCTTGCCATCCTTATCCAGATCTCCTTTGATCTCCTTCACTTTTTTATAACCTTTTGGAACAGAAAAATTTTTCAGGTTTTGAGCAAAAGATAGAGTTGCAAGTATAATGGCAATACAAGAAAATAACTTTTTCATAGGAAAAATATTCAGGAATTATAATCCTGTATTCTCTTTTACAATCAATGTGGATTCGTCCAAACTGTTTAGATTGCCCTTTATCGATTTGTATATCCCCGGAATATCAGTTTCTTTCCCTTTGTTATCTGTTACAGTAACTCCTGTGGAATGGGATGCGTCTTCCGCATAATAAGAATTGTATACCTGATACTGATAGTTATTATTAGTGAATGACAAGTAACTCAGATCCATTCCTGCATTTTGCTTCCCTCCGCCTCTGTGATAAGATCTGTAGCTAAACTGTTTCCAGCTATCTTTAGTTCTTGCCACAGGAAACTGCATTTCTACTTTATTTTTATTTCCGAAACGATATTGAATGTATTCATCTTTTTTATCTTTTACCAATGTCATTTTCTTTCCGTTTTTTGTTTCAAAAGAATAGATGATTTCTTCATTGGGAAGAAGGTACTGTGCCCATATTGATAACGGAAGTGTCAAGGCAAATAAGATAAGATATTTTTTCATGATTGGGTGTGGTTTTTAATGGATGCAGTAATTTGAGAATACTCAATGATTCATTCTCAAACTACCACATTTTCAGATTTTCAAATTAATTTGACATAATGCTTGAAAGGTCTTCCCAGAACATCGGGTAAGATTTTTCCACAACATTTTCATCTTCAATAGTAAGTTCCCCGATCAGGCAGTAAGGGGCAAAGCTCATGGCCATTCTGTGATCTTGGTATGTTTTGATTGAAATAGATTTTTCAGGTTCTCCAAAACTTACCGATTCAATGGTTAAATCTGTAATTTCGGTTTCTGTACCCAGCTTCTTCAGTTCATTATATAAAGCCTGAAGCCTGTCTGTTTCTTTGACTCTTAATGTTCCCAATCCTGAAATTTCAAAAGGAATCTTCAATGCAGCGGCCGTTACACAAAGTGTTTGTGCAATATCCGGACAGTTGTTCATGTCAAGGATAATTTTTTCAGGGAAAGAAAAATCAGGCTGAGGTTCCAGCGTAAGTTGATGTTCAGCTTCAGAATAGGTTGTTGTAATTCCAAAAAAATCCTCATAAATTTTTGCAATAGCTGAATCTCCTTGAGTAGATTCTTTGTAGAAACTTTTCAGATGAATGGTTTCTCTTCCCAACGCACAGATCGAGTAGAAGTAGGATGCAGAGCTCCAGTCACTTTCCACTTCGTAGCTTTTGGTGGAAGCGTCATTATTTTGAGTGAAAGGTTCTACTTTAATGGTATTTCCTTCAAAGCTGTTTTTAATTCCGAATCTTGTCAGAATATCAAGGGTCATTTCAATATAAGATCTTGAAGTCACTTCTCCCACAAGACGAATTTCCAGTCCGTTTTCAAGTTTTCCTGCAATAAGAAGCAGAGAAGTAATAAACTGGCTGGAAATATTAGCAGGGACATTTACAGAAGTCTGTGTAATCTTTTTTCCTGTGATTTTTAAAGGGGGAAACCCTTCGTTTTCCATATATTCGATCTCAGCACCAAGATCTTTCAGGGCACTTACCAGATTTTTGATCGGCCTTTCCTTCATTCTTCCGGAGCCGGTAAGTATTGTAGTTTTTCCCTCCTGAATAGAGTAGTAGGATGTAAGGAAACGCATCGCTGTTCCTGCATGGTGAATATCTACTACATCCGTAACTTCAGACAATGCCTTTTTCAGCAATTGCGTATCCTGAGAATTAGATAAATTCCCGATTTTTATATTACTAAACAGACTTTCCAGAATCAATAAACGATTCGAAATACTTTTCGAACCGCTGATCTGTACTGTTTTATTTCCTACTAATGTTGATTTTTCTAACTTCTTCATTATTTCTTCAGATTTCAGAATCCGAATGCCGTATTTCAAGTGTGATTGTATTTGAAATCTAGCATCTGGAGTCTTATTTTAATTTCTCATTATTCTGATGACGATCTTTATCACGATCGGTTTTTATTTTCATTTTTCTGTCAAAAGCATCCTGCAGATTAACACCGGTTTGGTTAGCCAGACATAATGTTACAAACAGTACATCTGCCAGCTCCTCGCCAAGATCTTTGCTTTTATCACTTTCCTTTTCACTCTGTTCACCATATCTTCTGGCAATGATTCTGGCTACTTCACCTACTTCTTCAGTAAGCATGGCCATATTGGTCAGTTCATTAAAATATCTTACACCGATGGTTTTGATCCATTCGTCAACCTGCTGTTGTAATTGCGTAATTTCCATTATTGATAAGCTCCGAGTGTAGGATTAGTGGTTCTTGATTCATTTACAATATCAAAAGGTACGTTGCCTGCTACAGTTACATTTCCTTTTCCTTTTGCCGGAGATGTCGTTTTTACTCTTAGATTCATTTTTGCAGCAAAATAATTCATAAACTGAGGATCCTCATTTTTGATTGTCTGTACTACATTTACATTATTATCAAAAGTAAACCCAGCTTCTGAAGTACCGGAATATTTCAATAAACAGTTTTGAATCAGGTAGTCAAACTGTTGTCCAGGTGTTGCTTCAAACTGTAATGCATTATCCCTGTCAGAATAAACGATGCTGTTTCTGAGGTTAAATTGCTGTAAAGCACCTTGTTCTGACTGTCCTTTTTCATTCTTCCATTCATTCGTTACGAAGATCCCATTTCTGTTAAAAGTTCCCATCGATTTAGAATAGTTGGCAACGGTAACATGAGTATAATTATGGCTTCCGCCTTTGAAAATCCCGATACATGATGAACCACAGTTATTCATCACTAAGTTGCTTGCTGTAACTTTAGAATCGACTGCATAAATTCCATATTCAAAGAAAGTATGTATAAATGAATTGGTAATATTGGCAGTGGTCTGTTTCATCTCCAGACCTTTTGTTCCTCCAAATAATCTGGCATGATTCATATTAAGAATAGATGCAGGTTCCATTTTAATAGAATTCCAGTTTTTGGATATCGTATCATAATAAGGATCATTCCTTTCGCCACGAAGGATAACCTGTTTGTCTAAAGTACCATTAATATTTAAAACAGCATTTGATGAAACTTTCATTCCGCTGTTTTTGCGGAAATATACCTTAGTGCCAGGATCTATATCCAACGTTACGTTCTTATCCAGGGTAAGATCTCCATAGATGATCTTCGCCTTATTATTGGTCCAGGTCGTAGAACTGGTAATTATATTAGGATTCGTAGGAGTCTTAATAAAGAATTCTGCATCCTGAACTACAGAGAACAGGGTTACATGCTGCTGGCCGGCAGGTCCTGTGAAAATTACCTTGTCTTCAGCAATGGCTTCCGGGCCTGTTGCCTGTGGAGCAATCTCTACATATATATATAGGCTGTCTTTTTTTCTCAGAGGAACATCTTTAAAATCATATCCCGGTTTTCCATCCACATTGATTCTGTATAATGATGATACCCCATTCTCAAGATTCACCCTTGGGATCAGAATATCTTTATCCTCATTATTATATACTTTTACTACATAGGTTTCAGAACGTACCTGATTATAAACGGTATCACAGAATACGGTATCTCTTGAAAATCTTAACTGTTGTGAAGGCGCATCAAACGTAATGTCATCCTTATTACACGATACTGCGACAAGGAGCATCCAGAAAGAAAAAGCCAGTAATAATTTGAATTTCATCGAAATTAAAGTTTAAGTAAGTTCCAAATTTAACGAAAATACTTTGAATTTCTTATCAATAAAAAAATATTGAATTCACTATTTGGAAATTAGAAAAAAAGTTGTACTTTTGCAACCTAAAATTAGCAGAGAAATATCCATTACTATTTCGAAAGCAAACTTTAATTTTTTAAAAATAGCATTATGAAAAACGGAATCCACCCAGAAAATTATAGACTTGTTGTTTTCAAAGATATGAGTAACGACGAGGTGTTTCTTTGCAAATCTACTGCAGAAACAAAAGATACTATCGAGTTCGAAGGACAAGAGTATCCATTAATCAAAATGGAAATCTCTTCAACTTCTCACCCTTTCTACACAGGTAAAGTTAAGTTAGTTGACACAGCTGGTAGAGTTGATAAGTTCATGAACAAATACAAAAAATTCGCTAAGTAATTTTTGTATACTCAAAATATTAAAGCCTTTCAATTTTTTGGAAGGCTTTTTTGTTGTAAAAAATAAATGACAGAACTTATGAACAAGATAGGATATGCCAAAGGTATCATCCATCCTTCACCTCTTTGTCTATTATCTATCCATTTATTATCTTCTGTCTTCTCTCCCAACTTCTCCCATCTTTTTGTATTTTTGTTTTTAGACAGTAAAAGTTCGGCCTTAGTCTTTACCTTCTGTCTTGTAACCTTTAACTTCTAAAAAATGCAATTAGTATTTTCAGACGCACAATATTGGGAAGATTTTCTTCCGCTTACCTTTACAAGACCGGTTGCAGCGATGCGATGCGGAATCCTTACTTTCTCTGAAAGATGGCAGAGAATTCTGGAGAATACAGAAGTTTCTTTTTTTACAGAAATGTACCTTCAGGATAAATTTAAAGTTCCGGAAGAAAAAGAGAGCCTTTTTATCGTTCCGAACTTTATTCCCACAGAATCTGTTATTCAGCAGATCAAAGACCTTAAGCAGGGAGAGGCATTGGTATATGAAGATGAATTGGTAGCAGCGAAGATTAATATGAAAGGGTTTTCCCTTCATCAGATCGAAAAAATGACGGATATTAAGGAAGAACTGATCTTTTTCAAAAAGCCAGCCGATCTGTTTACTTACAATCATCATGCGATTGATTTTGACTTTGCTCTGCTTACCCACGGAAGAACTTCACAGGAACTGTCTTCTACCAATGGGTTTTTAGGTGACAAAAAAGACCTTTTCATCGAAGAGGGTGCTTCTGTTGAATTTTCAACGATCAATACGAAAACAGGAAAAATCTATATCGGGAAAAATACAGAAGTAATGGAAGGGTGTCATCTTCGCGGACCTATTGCACTTTGTGACGATTCTAAATTTAATCTAGGGGCTAAAATCTATGGTGCTACCACGGTAGGGCCACACTGTAAAGTGGGAGGAGAAGTCAATAATATTATTATTTTCGGATATTCCAGCAAAGGCCATGAAGGCTTTGTCGGAAATTCTGTGATTGGCGAATGGTGCAACTTTGGAGCCGATACCAATTCATCCAATATGAAAAATAACTACGGACATGTAAAATTCTGGAGTTACAGAACCAAAGCTTTTGAAGATACAGGTTTACAATTTGCCGGGATGATTATGGGTGACCATTCTAAAACTGCTATCAATACTCAGTTAAATACAGGAACCGTTGTAGGAGTGGCGTCCAATATTTTCAAACCGGGTTTTCCACCGAACCTTGTGGAAAATTTCTCATGGGGAGGTTTAAAAGATGATGAGAAATTCAGATTGGATAAAGTGTATGAAGTGGCAGAAAGGGCGATGGCGAGAAGAAAATTAGCTTTAACGGAAGAAGATAAGGCAATTCTGAAGCATGTTTTTGATACCTATTAAAAAACTAAAATAAAATAGAGAACCCTCAGTATTTCTGAGGGTTTGTTTTTTAGTTTGAATATAATAATCTTAGACTATCTAAATAACTTTTTCCGGAAATAATCTCTGCTTCTTTGTCTTTGAAAAAAAAGAATTGATACGCTGGGTTTTCTTTTTGTAATTTCTCAAATTTTCTTTCACTAATGCTTTTTCCATTGAAATAATAGTAGTCCGGAGGGGTTTCCTGAGAAATATAAACTCCGCCTACAGTATATGTCCTGGAATCAATGCTGAATTCTTTATTCTCTAATCTTTCGTTTTTCTCAAAAATAATAGCTTCATTTTTAAAATCATTTGAACTGATCATATTTTCATTTCTTGAAGCTGCATTAATTTTATCAAAATCAAAGTATAAAACATTTTTCTTCTCAATCAATTCGTTAGGTATTTCCAGAGCAAAAGTTCCATCTTCATCAGTTATTGCTTTAATGTATTTTGATTTAGAGATAAAGAAGACTTCAGCATTAGAGACATTTTCTTTTGTTATTTTAGAAATGAGTTTTCCTGATATTTTTGTGTTGCCAGCTGTTTTTTGTTCGGTAGCCGTTACAAAACTTGGCTTTGTTTGGGCCTGAACAAAAGTGAGGTTTGTAATTAAGATAATTCCTGTAGCTGCTAAAGCGAGTGATCTTGTTGAAATTCTTCCGCAAATTTCTTTTCCATTGGCTGTTTTAAAAATATCCTGGATTTGTTCATCTGTTTTATCAGTGAAATCCACGATGCATTTAGAACACTTCTCGCAAAATTTTCCCTTAGTGGAATTTGACATATTTTCCCAGTCTTCAAGACAGGGGATACTGATTTTAATTTGGTTTTTCATTGTTCATATTGAGAATAAGCCTGGCTGCAGGGTATTTATCTCATAGTATTTTTCATAGATTAAATATAAGGGTTTTATTATTTCCCCGACAAATGAGTTTGACTGGAATATAAAAAATAAAAATATTGTTGGGCTCAATATTTAAAGGGAATTTATCCTGTAATGCAATTTGGTTAAAAATAAAAAGTTCAAATTTTTCAAAGTTTTTTTATTTTTGATGTAATAGATTGTAAAGACCAATTGTCTTACCTATAAGAAACAAAACTCATGACCCAAGAAACTTTCAAGAATACGGTGTTTATTCTCAAAGACGAGATGTATCGTTTTGCGAAGCGATTCGTCATGAGTAGTGATGAGGCAGAAGATGTAGTGCAGGATATTATGATGAAATTCTGGCAGAAACGGGATGAACTGGAGCAGTTTGGAAATTTAAAATCCTATGCGCTGAAGTCTGTCCGGAACGAATGCCTGAACCGTCTGAAGCATCACGATGTGAAGATAGGCTTTGCGGATATGCAGCTTCACCGGTCGGAACTTTACAGTATGGAAGTTGATAATCTTAAAGAATATATTATAGGATTTATCAATCAGCTTCCCGAAAAACAGAAACTGGTGATCCACTTGAAAGATGTAGAAGAGTACGATGTTTCTGAAATTTCCGAAATGCTGGAAATGGAGGAAAATGCAGTAAGGGTAAACCTTATGCGGGCAAGACAAAAAGTAAAAGAACAAATCTCACAACTGATGAGCTATGAAAAAAGATCAATTACAAGATAAATACGATGAAATCTTCCAGGATATAAAGGAAGAAAAAATGGAATGGAGCTTTGATGATTTTCTTCAACAGGCAGAAAATACGAAGCCTGAAGAGAATGCAACTCCTGTTATTCCGTTGGAAGAAAAGAGAAAGCCCTCCTTTCCCAAATGGTTCTGGATGGCCGCCAGTATAATGCTGGTCTTTGGTGTCGGACTTTTCCTTAAAAACAATTCCGGAACAGAAGTTCATGATAAGGAAAGTCTGGTGAAAAATGAAGTGTTAAGGCAAAAATCCGGCTTCATTGAAGAAAATAATAATCACCAGGAGCAGGTGGCAGTAAATCATACCGATTCTATTTCAGGAACAAAAAAAGATTCTATCTTTCAGGATAATCATGTGGCTGAAAAAGATGTAATGGATGAGATATTGCCGAAAAGAGGAAGACTTAAAAAAGAAAGAAAACCAAGGTATGCAGACAACTCCTCTTTACAAAATAATAAGTCTAAAGATTCTACAGGATATGAAAATTCTTATGTCATTGTAAATGGTAAAAGAATAGACAATGTAGAAGAAGCAATCAATGTAACAAAGTATTCATTCCAGATATTTGCAAATAACGTTAGTGAAAAACTGGCACAGCCTACGGTGGTAGACGATGATTATTAATCGGAAAAAGAATTGCCATCATTAACCTTAAGAAAATAAAAATTGACTCATGAAAAAACTATTCATAATATTCGCTCTCGCTTTTTCCCATTTCTTTAATGTATATGGACAAAAAGATAAATTTGACCAGCTCTTTGACAAATATCAGGAAGTGGAAGGAGTAACCTCTATTAAGATTGCAAAACCAATGTTTGGTATGCTGAGCAGTCTCAATATAGATGATTCCCAACTGGATCAGATTAAACCGTTATTATCAAAAATCAACGGATTAAAAATTCTTATTACTGAAAATCAGGAAAAAGGAAATACTGTTGATGGCCGCAAGGTTCAGACTAATATGTCTCAGCTGGGTAAAGATATTTCATCTTATTTGAAAAATCTGAACTATAGCGAAATCATGTCGGTGAATAACGCAGGGGCTAAAGTGAAATTTCTTTCCGCAGAAGCTAAGAACGGTATTTTAGAAGACCTGTTGCTGAGTATTGACGGGGGGAACGGTGAAAACATTTTTGTAATGCTTGACGGAAAACTTTCCATGGATGATGTAAGCAAGATCATCAACTCCAGCGAAACGAAAAAGAATCCGGTAACCAGCACAAGAAATAGCCTGACTTCAGAGAATAATTCATCTTACCTGAACGGAGAAGCAAGGAATGTAGGCGATTTTTCAGGAATCCAGGTGAGTACAGGAGTAAACGTAATCTTTAAACAGGAAAAACAAACCAGTGTAAAAGTGATTGCAGATGCAGATAAGCTGCAATATATTATTACAAAAGTGGAGAATGGGGTTTTGAAAGTTTATATCGATAATAAAGGGGTGAGAAATCTGAGATTTAAAAATTTGAGTATCAATGTATCTTCCCCAAGAATGGAAAATATTGATGTATCATCAGGATCTAACTTTACAGTAGTACAGTCTATTCAGGAGAAAAATATGAAAATTGACGCTTCATCCGGTTCCAACCTAACAGGAGATTTCAAGATTTCAAATACTACAAACATTTCAGCTTCTTCCGGATCAAATATCAGAGCAGGAATTACATCGGGGAATATCGGTGTCAAAATTTCAAGCGGTTCCAATGTCAGCCTGCGCGGAAAAGCAGACTCCGGAACTATTGATATCAGTAGTGGAGCACTGTGTAAAGCAGATGATCTGGAATTTACTTATCTTGAAACAGAAGCTACTTCCGGAGGTAACCTTAGTGTAAATGTATCAGGAAAACTGAAAGTAAGGGCCTCTTCAGGAGGATCGGTAAGATATAAAGGAAGACCTGAAATAGATGCCAACATCAGTAAAACATCAGGAGGATTATTAAAAGCAATAGACTAAAATCATCACCATGAAAACTCTTAAAACTATTTTATTTTCGCTTTTGGTAATAGGTACACTTCAATCCTGTATTGTTTCCAGTAAACCAAAGATGGATTTCTTCTCAGATTCCGGATATGATTTTAAAGGTGCCAGGTTTACAAGTTTTAATGTGCCACTAATGCTGGCCAAACCCTATATCAAGAAAGCTCTGAGAGAAGATGGGGAAAGTGAAGAACTCATCAGCCTTATCAAAAAGATCTCTAAAATAAAGATTCTTACAGTAGAAAACGGCAGTAAAGAAATGCTGAACGATTATGCTAAATTCCTAAATAATAATCATTTTGAAGAGTGGGCGACTATAAAACATAATGGAGAAAATGTAAATCTACGCGTGAAACAGGAAGGAGAGGCCATTAAAAATATGCTTATTACTGTAAATTCACATAAAGAATTGGTTTTTGTGGATGTAAAAGGAAGTTTTACCCCGGATGATATTTCAAAAATGATCAATGCCGTTGCAGACAAATAATCTTATAAAGAATTTTGTTTAAAACAGCAGATTAATCATGAGAGAAAATTAATTGTTGCAAGTAGTTTCAGACATACTCAATTTATTTTGTAAAGGAAAACCGTTCTTAAAAAGAGCGGTTTTTCGATTTAAGTTATTGATTATTAATTTTTATTTAAACTATTAAAAATGATTTTCATATGTCGTTAAAATAACCTAATTTTGCACAGAAAGTAAAGATGTCTATTCATAACAAAATTGTAGAGACAGCCATCACTTTCGATGACGTTCTTCTAGTCCCTTCTTATTCAGAAGTTTTACCTAATCAGGTTTCATTAAAATCAAGACTTACCGACAAAATCACGCTGAATGTTCCGATAGTTTCCGCTGCAATGGACACTGTTACTGAAGGTGATTTAGCAATTGCACTGGCAAGAGTTGGAGGTTTAGGCTTTATCCACAAAAACATGACGATTGCTGAGCAGGCAGCACAGGTAAACCGTGTGAAACGTTCCGAAAACGGAATGATTTCAGATCCGGTTACCCTATCAAAAGACTACACTTTAGGACAGGCTAAAGAGATGATGGCTAAGTTCAAAATCTCAGGACTTCCTGTAGTGGATACTAATAATGTTCTTATCGGAATTATTACCAACAGAGATGTAAAGTATCAGGAAAATCTTGATGTGAAAGTAGAGGAGATCATGACAAAAGAAAACCTGATCACTTCAGACAAAGATACCAATCTTGAAAAAGCAAAAGAAATCCTTCTTAGAAGCAGAGTTGAGAAATTACCTATTGTAGATAAGGATAACAAGCTTGTAGGTTTAATTACCATTAAAGATATCGATAATCAACTAGAATATCCAAATGCCAATAAAGACCAGAACGGACGCCTTATCGTAGGAGCCGGAGTGGGAGTGGGAGAAGATACTTTAGACAGAATTGAAGCTTTGGTACAGGCTGGAGTGGATATTATTGCTATTGACTCTGCACACGGACATTCTAAGGGAGTTTTAGATAAAATTTCTGAAATCAGAAAAGCTTATCCGAACTTAGATATCGTAGGTGGAAATATTGTAACTGCTGAAGCGGCTGCAGATCTTATCAAAGCAGGGGCTAATGTCCTTAAAGTAGGTGTTGGACCAGGTTCTATCTGTACAACAAGAGTAGTTGCCGGAGTTGGGGTACCTCAGCTATCTGCAATCTATAATGTATACGAATATGCTAAATCTCAGAACGTAACTGTAATTGCAGATGGTGGGATCAAGCTTTCCGGAGATATTGTAAAAGCTATTGCAAGTGGAGCAGGAGCAGTAATGCTGGGTTCTCTTTTAGCAGGTACAGACGAAGCGCCAGGAGAAGAAATTATCTTCCAGGGAAGAAAATTCAAGTCTTACCAGGGAATGGGAAGCCTTTCTGCCATGAAGAGAGGAGGAAAAGAAAGATATTTCCAGAGTGAAGCTAAAAAATTCGTTCCGGAAGGAATTGAAGGAAGAGTACCACACAAAGGAAAATTAGAAGATGTGATCTTCCAGTTAACCGGAGGTTTAAGAGCTGGTATGGGATATTGTGGGGCTAAAGATATTGAAGTTTTACAAAAAGATTCCAAACTGGTAATGATTACAGGAAGTGGATTGAAAGAATCACACCCACATGATGTGATCATCACGCAGGAAGCTCCTAACTATTCTTTATAAAGAATTTTAATAATATAGAAAAGACTGTCTCATCATAAAGACAGTCTTTTTTTATTTCACTTTTTTATATGCAAATCTGGGTTTGATAACCTTGTTTAAATATTTACCTCTGGATGAAGCCTTACCAAAGTTCTCAATAATATGAAGCGGGACTTTAAAATAATCATATACGGCTCCAGACTGATATATAATTCTTAATATTTCAGTTTCCGGAAAATAAATGAAATTATTGACAACACTGGATGGCATATTCAGTTTCCAGCAAAAAATATTCCCTAAAATAAAACAAAGACTTTCGGAGTCTCCAAAAGCCTTCATTAGTTTTATGAAGAAAATTATTTTATTTTTTCACGAATTTAAATTCATGAGACTGTAGATTCCTCATTATAATTTTTAAGATATACATTCCCGGAGTAAGTTTTGACACATCAACCTTTGAATCGAAGACTTCAGACTTAATAAGTCGTCCATCAATATTGTAGATCTGCATAACCTGTGCATCATTAATTCCTGAAACCTGAATGAAATCAGAAACAGGATTGGGGAAGATCTGAATTTTACTTTTGGAAATTTCCTGTATTCCTAATGTCACGCCCTGTACATCGCCCATCATGGTAGAATTGGCAGCTGTAAGATTTCCGTTACAGTCTCCATTGGTTACAGTTGTATTTTCAATCCATGTTCCTATTGCATTACCCGGAGGTATCGAAAGGGAATTATTTCCTGTTGAATTGTAATAAATTAAATAAGGAGTGGTGAAAGTGCCGTTTCCTTCGTCACCAAGGAATTCCCATCTGGTAAGCGCATTGTTCCATTGAATTTTAAATTCACAGTTTCCCAACCCTCCACAGGGTTGTTGATCATTAATAGGAGTTGTCATGTAGATGTTTTTATTGAAAGTATCCACTCCTGTTTTATTAAAAGTAAAATTCTGATTTTCAAACAGGTTATGACATCCATTAAAGGTAATCGTCTGGGCTGAAGCTGAGCCTGCAAGTACCAGACATAGTAAGTAAAGGTATTTCATAACAATTAATTATGGGAAGGGAAAATACCATTTAGCGCAATAATACATTTTAATGTAATAAATGGTTGTCTGTTTTCGTGAGGTTGGTTTCCTCCGGTATTGCCTATCATACTACTTTTCATGGTAGTATCTGCTGCTGCGTCTGAATATTCTTTATCCAGAACTTTTGTATTAGCCGGAAGGCTTCCGGTGGGTACATTCTGATTTCCTTCTGCTGTTACAGCACTTACTGAATGGCTGTGGGCTGGCATTTGGGTAACTGTTAATGTTACTCCTTCAGCACCGCCAACTTCTCCTAAAGTGTAAGTGGTTCCACTTGAAGGGCTTGTCCCGTTATGAATAAGTACCCGGCCTCTCATATCCGGTAATGCGAAATTGGTGGTCCCATTTCCACCATAAGTTGTTCCCAACAGTGAAAAAAGAGCTTGATTTTGAGCAATTGGTAAAATTTGTCCGTTACATTCGGCCCAGCCATTCGGGGCAAAATTATAGGGTACGAATGCAATTTGTCCTAAGAAAGGATCTGACCCTTGAGCTTTTAATGCAGGGGAAAATGCACTGCAGATGAGCAGTGTGCATACGAAAAGTAAATTTTTCATGATAATTGATTTTTACTAGTATAAAGTTAAAAAGAAAAAACCTTTCAGATTCAACTAAAAGGTTTGATTTTATTAATGGTTTTGGTGATTTCTATAGATATTTTCTCTAGGAATTTAATAAATCATGATAATTTATTATATGCAAATATCCCTCTTCTTTAATGCTTACTACTAATTGATGTTTAATAGCTATATCATAAATTTCTTTTGGAGACATGCTTCCTTTCTCGCTAAGTATTTTGCTCATATTTTTAAGCAGATCAAGATGAAGGATCAGATCTTCCCGTGTTTTTTGTACAAGATCCTGCATCAGTTTTTCAACTCTTTCATCTGTAATATGCTGCTGCATTCGGTGAGCATAGTCCTCCAGATTATAAGTGGCCTGATAATCTTCTTCAAAACCGTATTTCCTGATGAAATCAATGGCTAAACCTGTAGCCTGTTCCCGATCATGACTTCTTCCGATACTTGCATGCTGATCACCAAAAATAATTTCTTCAGCGATACCACCTGCCAGATAGATTTTGATCCTGTCCAGAAGGCTTCCTTTGGTATCATGAATCTGATGTGGGAAAGTAAAACCGGCTGCATAGCTGCTTGCCACCTTGCTTTTAAGCTGTAATGGAGCGAAACCTGTATAGAGCATATAAGAAATGGCATGTCCGCATTCATGGACACTGATGTTGGCTACAGCATCTTGTTGGTTAGCTTGTCGTATGCTGTCGATTCTTCCCAGATAGGGAATTTCAATAGTTCTGCTGCCAACCTTTCCGATAATGATCTTTTTATCCTGAAGATAATCGATTTCAATGCTGTTATCTTCATGAATAATGGCTTCAAAAAGAAACTTGCTCAGGTTAGTATCTAAAATATCCACTACACTGCTGAATACAGGACGAACTCCCTGAACCGGAAATACACCGTTTCTGTAGATCAGCTCATTGATTGCCTTGCTTGTTTTTAAAGAAATACCAAATTTGTTTTTTGTTTTATGCTTCAGATTATTGATCTCCCGTTGGATAAGCTTATGAAAATCTTCGGTTTTTAACGAAAAATAGATCAGATGAATATTTCCGAATCTGGCAACCTGCTCAGGGCGGAATTTTCTGGCTAATGCATTTTTTATATCAACTACAGTTATTTTTTTAGTAAACGCGTGGTAAATATTGGCATCCACATCTGCTTCACTGGTTTCTTTTGACATCTGAAAAGCTTCATCCAGGTTCCCGCTGATGATGATCAGCATTTTGCTGTAATCTACCGGCTCATAGATTTTCTTTTCTTTCTGCTTCTTGCGGATCAGCTTAATCATATCTTCCTCTTTCATTTCAATAATGCTCATTACATCATCATCCATGCTGAGGTATTTTTTTAATTCTTTGGCATCCCAGAGGTTCAGATAAGGGTTTTCATCCAGTTCCGTTTCTCCGTTCAGTTTTCTTCTGTCATTTTCTTTTTTACGGAATAGATAAGAGAATAAATAATGTTCAAGATCTTCCCGTTCTCTTTTGCTGAGACGTCCGTCACTTAAAAGTTCCCAGAAATCTGTGAATTTGGTCTGTGGAACCGGCATTCCATCCGGATCAAGCGTATTAAAACGCTGGATTTCATCGAAGAGAGCAATACTGGGTTTTTCATCGCTTAATCCATTACTTTGTAATATATCAGACACACTTTTGCTCCATGATGTTTCATCTGTATTACTTAGTTCAATTTCTACAAAACGGTTTTGAAAATCAAGAAAACGGACCATTTTTCTCACCAGATCTGTTTTTCCTACGCCGGTCATTCCCCATAGGTTAATTACTACGGGGCGGGTCAGGATCTCAGGCATCAGATACCAGATCTGGATATATTCCATGATATCATCGATGATCTTATCTATACCGATGAATTCTTTTTTAAGGTAAGCTTTACAGTCGTCCAGCTTTTTCTTTTTCTTCCGGATTTCTTCTTTATCAATAATCATGGATGAAAAATACATTATTTTTTTAGATTATCCTTGAAATCATCAACTCTGAAATCGGTTAGCGCATTTCCTTTTTCAATTTTTTCCTTAGAATAAAGCCTGAAATCGTTTTCGGTTTTTTCTAAAAGATAGTCATAAGGACCTACGTGAGAGATCAGTTTTACCAGCACCGGAGAAATTTCAAGACAGATGAATAATCCCATAATAAAGGTAGCAGCCAATCCTATAATGGCAGAATTTTTACCCAACTCATCCAAAGCCTGAAGTCGTGCTGCAAATCCATTGAATTTATCTTCAAAAGTTTCGGTAGACTTTCTTTCAGTTTCAAGATTCGTATATACTTTTGAAATCTCTTTATCAAGATATTCTAATCTTGGAGCTACCTGTTTCTGATAGTTTTCAAGATCCTGCCTGCGTTGCTCCTTCAGTTGCTGTTTACGTTTGGCATTAGACCCGAATCCTTCTTTTCCACTGGTTAGTCCGGATTCTTTTCCCAAAATTTCCTTTTCAAGTTCTACAGAGGCAGAATCATAGGATTGCTGATAGAGGGCTGTTTTTTCTGCGATCTGTTTCTTTTCCGTTTCAAAAGGCCCGCTTTGCTGAAGAATTCTTCCTGTCATTTCACCCTGAAGCTGTTTTTTATTCCTTTGAATAATGGTATTTAATTGTTTATTCACCTCCTTTTCAAAGATTTTCAGTTCTAAAGGTTTTGAAATAATAATCCCTAAAAATGTGGCAAGAATCAAACGGGGAATAGACATCAGGATCTGATTCCACCATGTACCGGTTTTCTTAATGGAAGATACAATATAGCGATCGAGGTTAAAGATCATTAATCCCCATAGAATTCCAAACCCCACTGCTGCCCAGATATTGTCAAATACGGTATACATAGCATAACCTGCAGATAGGGTGGCGAACACTGCCGTAAAAAGTACAATTCCTCCAATTCCGGAAAATTTATTCCATTCACTTGGAGTTTTTCTTAAAATATGGATGTTCCCACCGGAGCATACCATCAGGAACTTTTGGAACCAATTTATTTTATGATTCGTTTGATTTATAGTTTGTTGGTTTGTTTTCATCATAGAAAATTTATACAAAGGTAGTATTAAAAATCATACCAATGTAAAAGATAGTATTATGTTTTACCAAGTAATTTAAACTTTAGCTTTAAATAGTTTATTAACACTATGTTTTTCATTATTGATAAAAATAATTAACTTTAACTCTCTTTGCTAAGATTTGTAATGAAAATAGTACTATTCCTTTTCTTTCTTGCGTCAGAATTTATATATTCTCAGGCAGTTATTTCTGATGAGTATCATAAAATTCCCGATTCATTGCATTTTAAAGATGATTTGTATAAATCTATCATTCCGGATAAAAAATACGAGAATTGGAAAGTTATGCGAAAATATGATTCGCTGCGTGAAGAGCTACTGTATGAGAATAAAAGTTGGCTGGATGAAAAGAATATTAGAACCCATTCTCCAGATCAAGGATTTTTTGTTGAATGCATGCCTGACTGGTGCTTTACCTATATCAGGATACTTGATAATAAAAAGTTCCGATATATTGACAGTGAAGAAGAATTAAGAAGCTTTATTGGTTATGTAGATAATATACAGGAAGCTTTGCTTATCGCAAAGACCTATGGCTTTTGGTTTGATCAGAAAGATCCGGTAGGAGGGTCTTTCAAGCAGGACGAAGATTATTTTTATCTTTATCTTGCAAAGTTTGAAAACTGCCCGGTTAGTAGGGAATCATTTTTTATTAAACTGAATAGAAAAACTAGAGCTTTTGAATCTCAGACAAAAGGAGTGTATTACAAAACCGATAAATGTTTTGTCTCTTAAGGATTTTCTCAACCTTTATTAAAATCTCTACTTCAGCCTATCAGGATTCTGCTTCAAAAAACTATCCCACCCAGAATACGACTTTGTATCCGTAATCGTTCCAGAGTTAAAGTGATGACACACTGCCACAGCAAGGCCATCAGAAGCATCTAAATATTTGGTAGGAAATTCCTTTAGCTTAAAAAGGTTCTGAAGCATTCCTGCTACCTGTTCTTTGCTGGCATTCCCATTTCCGGTGATGGCCATTTTGATCTTTTTAGGAGAATACTCTGTGATGGGAATATTTCTGTATAAGCTCGCTGCCATGGCTACACCCTGTGCACGTCCCAATTTCAGCATACTTTGTACATTTTTTCCAAAGAAGGGAGCTTCAAGAGCGACTTCGTCCGGATGATATTCGTCAATTAAAGCTAATGTCTTTTCGAAAATATATTTTAGTTTGGTCTCATGGTTGGGATATTTTTTTAGAATCAGTTCATGAACGGCAACCATCTCCATTTTACCTTTTTTAACGGAAATAAGACCAAAGCCCATAACGGCTGTTCCGGGATCAATACCTAAAATTATCTTCTCTGCAATCATTGGGTCAAAGATAGGACTTTATAAAATAATATTGAGATAAGACGAAAAGATAAGAGGCTAATAGATGATAGATAGATTGATAATAGAAAAATAAAAGCGAAGGAAAAAACAGGTGGGGTTTACATTGTTTCTGTAAAGAGTTTCTCCGCAATAGAAACCCATTTTCCGTCATGACGCAACAATAGAATTTTGTCAACTAAGAATTTCGTTTTGTATTCTTTGTGCTCGTATTTTTCCCAGGCTTTAAGATAATTTTCCCAGGTCAGATCTCTGTATCCTACCGTCATATGAGGGGTAAAGGAATATTTAGCAAAGTTAAACTGCTGTTTTACTCTGTTGTGAAGATCTGTTAAATGAACATTGTCTTCAGGATGTACAAAGATCACCGGATTTTTGGGATTGGCAAAACTTCCGAAACCGTTCAGTTCAATTTCAAATGGAGAAAGGGTAGTATTAATCTTTTGAAAAGCAATGTGAATATCTTCTTCCAATTCCAGTTCCCTGGAGAAAGGTGGAAAAAGAGTGATATGTGCTTCATTTTTTAATGCTTTAGAGTTTCCATAAGAAACAGCAAGGTCTTTTTTAAAAGCTCCTATCTCTTTGATGATTTCTTCTGATGGGTAAATGGCAATGAAGTACATTTTTTTCATAAGGCAAATTAATAAATAAACTTGAATGCATAAAAAAAGCCTGCCCAAAATGCAGACTCTTTATATTTGCGATTGATCTTCGGAAAGGAATAGAAAGACTAATTTCCTGATCTAAGCTGATTAAGGGTGTTTTCAAGATGATCGGTAATCTTTTTTACTTCAATATGCGGTTTGAATACTAAGCCTTTTCCTTTTTCTTCATCTGCAATATTAGAAAGGATAATAACAGAAGTTTTCGTTTCAGGATAATAGATGTTCAGGGAAGGAGAACCTTTTACATATCCACTGTGAAAATACGAATTGGGCTTGCCGATATTCAGCATGATTCCATAGGCGTAGCCCATTTTTCCAAAGATAGCATGTCGTCTTTCTGCGCTTTTTGCCATAAAGAGCTTGAGGGTCTCCGGTTTCAGAATTTTTCCGCCATACAGTGCATTGTTCCATGTATGAAGATCCTGAATGGTAGAAAGAATTCCGCCGGCAGGAGTTCCTATTTCCTTCCCACCTAATCTTTTAGGCATATTGGGAACTTCCTCAAATTTATTAGCGTTTCCCAAATAAGCTGATGCGAAATTAGATCCTTTAAAAATATCTCCGGTTGAAGTTTGAGTCATTCCTGCTTTTTTAAACAGTTCCAATGCATTATCATCGTATGATTTTCCGGATACGGTTTCTACAATTTTCCCCAGTGTATTAAACCCATCATTGGAATAGTAGAAATCAGTACCACTTTTAAACATCAGTTTTCCTCCCATCATATTCAGTCCGGAAGTGTGGTTCAGAAGCTGATGAATCGTAATGTTTTCATATTCTTTGATTTGGAATTCCTTTAAATATTTAGAAACTTTATCCGTCACATTTAATTTTCCCTGCTCCATCTGAAGTAAAATCATAACGGCAGTGAACTGTTTGCTTACAGATCCGATGACAAAGATGGTATTACTGTCAATTTTTGTTTTTCTTTTAAAATCAGAATATCCGTTTTCTTTTCTGTAAAGAGGAAGGGAATCCTTGAAAACTGCAATACTTCCATTGAAATGATATTTTTTGAATACAGAATCAATCTGCTGTTCCAAAAGTGTTTTCTGAAAAGCGGTGATGGTAGAATCAACAATGGCTTTTTTATCAACGGGTGGTATAGGAGTTTCGGTTTTACATGACAATAAAAAACAGAAAGGAAGAAGGAACATTAAATTTTTGATCACGGGTGTTTATTTTTTTAGATTAACATTGATATTCTTAAAGATACTGAAATTTTTAAGAGCAGTGTAGGATGCAAAATACGTGCTAAGAAGGGAATTTTGAGGGATTTAATGCGTATTTAATGATTCTTTGTCTGGTATTCAATACATTTGAATAGAATATCTCTAACCCCAACATCATGGAAGAACATTTGAAAAATGATTCAGTAAACATAAGCCATCTATTGGATATTATAAAAAAGCAAGGCACCGAATACCTGAATACCCTTGCAGACAGACCTACATCAATAAATAATGCCCTTATACCAGAGTCGGTAGATCTTCCGGAATATGGCTATGGAACGGAAGAAGTCTTAAAGATATTTAATAAAAGATTTGAACCTATTATGGTGGGATCAGCAGGTCCAAGGTATCTGGGATTTGTTACCGGTGGTGCTACTCCAGCTTCTATGGCAGGAGACTGGCTCTCTACCATTTATGACCAGAATCCCCAATCAACAAAAGGACAGGGAGATATTTCAGCGAATGTAGAAATTGAGACTATTAGATTTATGCTGGAACTTCTGGAACTCCCGGACAGTTTTCTGGGTGGTTTTGTAACCGGAGCTACCATGTCTAATTTTACCTGTCTTGCAGTAGCCCGTCAATGGCTGGGAAAAGCAAAAGGCAGAGATATTGCCAAAGAAGGAATTTCTGAACCCATCAAAATTCTGACTGCAACTCCGCATTCATCATCTATTAAGTCATTATCTCTTTTGGGAATCGGAAGTAATAGTATCATCAGGATTAAAACTGAAGGGAGTGATCGTGAATCTATCTGCATTAAGGATCTGGAAGAGCAGATTATACATCTGAATAATGAGCCGTTCATCTTGATTTCCAGTGGTGGAACAGTAAATACCGTTGACTTTGATGATTTTACAGAGATCAGAAAACTGAAGGGAAAATATAATTTCTGGTGGCATATTGATGCTGCATTCGGAGGCTTTGCTGCTTGCTCAGATCATTATAAACATCTTGTCAAAGACTGGGAATATGCAGACAGTATTACCGTAGACTGTCATAAATGGTTGAATGTACCGTATGAAAGTGCTGTATTCCTGGTAAAAGAAGAACACAAAGTTTTACAGGTAGAAACCTTCCAGAACTCAAATGCTCCTTATTTAGGTGATCCTTTGGAAAATTTTGGCTATTTAAATTTTCTTCCTGAGAATTCAAGACGTTTAAAAGCACTTCCTGCCTGGTTTTCTATAATGGCGTATGGTAAGAAAGGGTATCAGTATATTGTAGAAAATAATGTTGCGCTGGCAAGAAACTTCGGAAAACTTATTGAAAACAGTGATGATTTTAAACTCTTGGCGCCAGTACGTCTTAATACAGTCTGTTTCACTTTAAGGGATGATGAAAAACAGGATATAGTAGGAAAATTCCTTGAAATGCTTAATGCTACAGGAAAAGTCTTTATGACTCCTACTGTTTATAATCAGCAAAAAGGAATCAGAGCAGCTTTTGTAAATTGGAAAACTACAGAAACAGACGTACAGCTGATATTTGATACAATGAATGACATTATTACACAATTAAAGTAAAGTTTTAATGCCACGAATACACGAATATTTTAATTGTGCTTTCATCACTAAGCCACCCTTCTGAGTAATTTAATTATTATTCTCCATTAATAATAATCAAAATATTCTAAGCCTATTTATCCGTGTATCCGTGGCAAAAAATATTGCTGTTTTATTTTGCAATCAGATCACAGAACCAGAAAATATATTCTTCATCCTCATCTTCCGGATTAGATTTCGGTTTGGGATAAGTCTTTTTTACTGTTTCTCCGGTTTCAAACTGAACAGGACTTTTAAAAACGGGTCCATCAAAAGTAAATGTATGAAATTCCCCATTTTCTCCACACGGATCTACATTTTCAGGAAGATCATCAAGAAACTGCTGGTCAATAATTCTTCCTGCAAAACTTTTATCCAGGTAAGTTCCGTTTACACAGGTTACAATCGTTTTGAATCCTGATTTTAAAAACTCCTGAATCAGGTCTGAAGTATTTTGTTTCCAGAGAGGAAATACCGCCTGCATCCCGATGGTGTTTAATTGCTTCTCCCTGTATTGACGAAGATCTTCCAGGAAAATATCCCCGAAAATGGAATGAGTAATTCCCTGAGCCTGTATTTCAGCCATTGTTTTATTCATGATCTTCTGATATTCTTCCATGGATGGTTCTCTGGGAAGTTCCATCTTAATAAGAGGAATACCAAGAAGAGAAGTTTGCTGTTCCAAAAGATTAACATGTACACCGTGCATGGAAATTCTTTGAAACTCTTTATTGATACTGGTTAAAAGAGTTGCAATCTCATACTGATCTTCCTGTAATATTTTATAAAGAGCCAATGCAGAATCTTTTCCGCTGCTCCAGTTGAATAAGGCTTTAGGCTTCATGGATGAACACGTTTATTAATCCTGCAATTTTATGACAAAATTTGTAACATTTGGGTGATTTATACTGTCTAATTATTATAATACATTTGAAAACTTTCTAAATTAAACAGATTTAAAAATAAAACACATGAAAAATCTATTGGTTGGGACAGCTGTCCTGTTTTTTACGGGAATTGCCACACCCTTATTTTCACAGAAAGCGGACACTCCAAAATTTGTAAGTAACACAGAAGGAGTAAAAGAATATACTCTGAATAACGGGATGAAAGTCCTTTTGATTCTGGATCCTTCCCAAAGTAATATGGTGGTGAATATCATTTATAATGTAGGATCCAAACATGAAGGCTATGGAGAAAAAGGAATGGCACATTTACTAGAGCATATGTTGTTTAAAAGCACTAAAAAATTAGGTGATATTAAAAAACAATTGTCAGATAAAGGAGGAGATGCCAATGGAACAACCTGGTATGACAGAACAAATTATTACGAAATCTTTCCTTCAAGTGATGAAAACCTGAAATGGGCCTTAGAAATGGAAGCCGACAGGATGATCAATGCTACGATTCTTCAATCTGACCTGGATAAAGAGTTTTCTGTAGTGAGAAACGAGTTTGAGATCGGTGAAAATAATCCGGGATCCGTTTTAATGGAACGTATTGTATCCACAGCCTATTTATGGCATAATTACGGAAACAGCACCATCGGAAGTAAAGAAGATATTGAAAGGGTAAAAGCTCCAATACTTAGAAAATTCTATGAGAAACATTATCAGCCGGATAATGCAACCCTTGTTGTAGCAGGTAAATTTGATGAAAAACAGGCTTTAAACTATATTTCTCAATATTTCTCTGTTATTCCCAAACCTTCAAGAGTTTTAGACCAGACCTATACCGTTGAACCTGCGCAGGACGGAGAACGCTTTGTAGAGCTGAAACGTTCAGGAGACAGCAAAATTGTAGGAGCATTGTATCACACAGCACCTTATGCGGATAAAGACTATGCGGCTTTGGATGCTTTATCAGAAATTTTAACGGCAGATCCTTCAGGCTATTTATATAAAGCTATGATTGATTCTCATAAAGCAGCTTCCGTCTATTCGTACCAGCCAACAGTAAGAGATGCGGCATTTATGTACTTTGGTCTGGAAGTGCCTGCAGATAAGGATGTAAAAGCTGTAGAAAGTGAATTCAGAACAGAACTAGATAAAGTTTCAGGCATTAAGTACACAGAACAGGATGTTGCAAGAGCCAAAGCTAAGATTTTAAAGCAAATTGAGAATACAAAAAACAATACGATTAATTTTGCTATTGAGCTGACAGAAATTGTAGGAGCTGGAAATTATAAATTAGGAATGTTATATCGTGATAATATCGAAAAACTGACCTTGGCTGATGTTCAGAGAGTTTCCGATAAATATTTTAAAACGAATAACAGAACGGTAGGGATATTTGTACCTTCTAAAGATGAGGTAAGAGTTAAGAATATTGAATATTCTGACAATCAGATTGCTACTTTAACAAATAATTATAAAGGAAAAGCTCTTGAAAAAGAAGTGGCTCCTTTTGAAGCAAGTATTAAAAACCTAAAAGCTAATCTGTCTGAAGGCAAACTAAGCAACGGGATGAAGTATGGGGTGATCAGAAAAGAAATCAAAGGAGGAAAAGTATTGGGAAGCTTCCGTTTTCCTGTAGGTAATGCTAAAGACTTAAGCGGAAAAGCTCAGATTGGAGCTTTAATGGCTCAGGTGATGAAAACAGGAACTAAGACTCATACAAAAGAACAGATTCAGGATATGCTGGATCAGTGGAAATCTTCCATCAGTTTCTCATTCAGAGGACAAACATTATCTGCCAATGTAAGCACATACAAAGAGCATTTGCCAAAAGTAATGGATCTGATGAAAGAAATCCTTACAGAGTCTAATTTCCCTGAAGCAGAATTGGTAAAAACAGTCAATGAATATAATACTTCCCTTGAAGGCTCTTTAAATGATCCGCAGGCATTGGCATTTACTGAGATTGGAAAAATTACGGAAAACTATCCTAAAGAAAGCATCTTCTATACTCCATCTTTCAAAGAGCAGATTGAAGCTAATAAAACCATTAAGAGACAGGAGCTTGTAGACTTTTATAGTAAAATTATAGGAAGTAATAATGGGGTAGGAACCATGATTGGAGACCTGGATTCCAAGACAGCCTCTTCATTAATGGAAGGTGCCTTTGGGAAATGGAACTCAAAATCAAATTACGAACAGATTAAGCCTGAACTTTTTGCCACTAAAAAAGAAGATAAGATCTATTTGACTCCGGATAAAGAAAACGGTGCTGCAGTTGGAAAAATCAGCTTCTCTATGGATAGAAAAAGCTCTGATTATCCGGCACTTCTTATAGCGAACGAAATATTGGGAAGCGGAGGTTTTATGACCGCGAGAATTCCTATGAGACTTCGTGAAAAAGAAGGAATCAGCTATGGAGCAGGTTCGTATATGAATGTTCCGGCAGATAATGCCGTTGCCTCATGGGGGTGGTATGCATTCTTTAATCCAACGAAAAAAGATGCTGTGAATTCAGCATTAAAAGAAGAAGTGAATAAAGCAGTGAAAGAAGGATTTACCGAGGAAGAATTTAAATCCAATCTAACTTCCTGGCTGACCTCAAGAAAAACAAGCCTAGGAAATGAAAGTACCCTGATGGGGCTTGTAAACTCTCAGCTTCAGTATGATATTCCTTTGGAGGATTATGATACACTGGAAGCAAAAGTTTCTGGCTTAAAAGTAGGACAGGTGAATGATGCCCTTAAAAAGTATATCAGTGAAGATAAACTGACTTCTGTTTTTGCAGGGGATTTCAACAAGAAATAATTGAAGATACATAACAAATAAAACCGCAGGTAACTCTGCGGTTTTTGTTTTTAAAACATTGATGTAACAATCAGTAATTCTATGACGAAAATAAATTCCATCCTCATACTTCCAGCTTCTGTTCTATAACTTATCTTTTGTTCTCAATTTCTCTGATCGGAATAAAATCTCCATTGAAATAATCAATTTTCATTTCAAAGGGAAGAACAGGGCTGCTCATGAAAGAAACCCCAATAGATGCATAGGTGTATGCAGGTGCAACAGTTATACTGGGTGAATTTGTATTTGATTTTATTTTCCCAACGAAATAATAGTCATTTTCTCTCTTTTCAGCCTTTGTAAACAGGTTTTCTATGGAGAGATAGGGATAAAGTTCTCCTTTGTATACTATCGCATAGATATTGTCTTTTTTTATCTCTTTTTCTTTGCCATCAAGAGTTTCATAGATTCTTACTATTTTCGGAGCATTACCATAAAATTTCACATTGGTAATTTCTTTGTTGGGCTGCTGATTTTTTAGAGATTGATAATCATTATATACCCCGTCTTTCAATTCAGAGGAACTGAAAATACTGATAGAACTTTTAGCGGTTCCCTCAAAATCATTAATTTGCTGATAAGTATAATGATGACCGGATACCGGTTTTTTAGAAACGTTGACAGTGATAAAATCTACCAGGAATTCACTTCCTTTCTGAAGAAGTTCTTTGGTAACATCCGATTTGGCCTTGTGATCAATAACATGATTTACCTGCTCCAGTAAAGAATAGGTGCCGTCTTCATTTTTTGAAAATAAAAAGCCCTGGAAATAACAATAGCCATGAACTGCCACTTCAGCAAAAAATAACTGTCTAAGATATAAAACTAAAGTTCCGTTTTCTGTATGCTCTCCGTTGAGGCTGTTTAAAACATTTTGAAATTGGTCAGAAAGAGGGGCCGCTGCAAACAAATTGGCTGGATTATTTAAAAGTCCCTTTCGGATCGTTCCTAATGAGGTTGTATCAATCCTACGGTCAATAAGTTTAATAGTCTTATAATAACTCTTATCTAATTTTTTCGTGGGAAGGCTGATGCTGAATTGATCAGGTTGCTTCTGTGCCGATATTATTGCTATGAAACAGAAGATAAGTAATGATGAAAATTTCTCAAGATAACTTTTCATAAGCATTGTTTTAGTGATAGGGTAGGCTGGAAGTATTATTTCCTGTAAGATACAACAGCTCCGTTTTCAAGGTAATAGTCGTCTCCAAAAAGTTCCTCCGCATAGATTTCCGGCAGAAAATAGGACTCTATCTTATTTTCTTTCTGATAGTGTTCAAATTCTCTTTTTGTAATTTCTTCACCATCCAGAAAATAGATGAACTCTTTATTTTTGGGATTGAAAGGGACCCTTTTCGCCTGATCCAGATTCAGTATGTTATTATCCTTAATGTGCCTTTTATTTACAAAAAGAAAATATTTATTAGCATTAAGCTCTCCGTTTTTGGGATCTACTCCTTCAAGAACGAATACATTACTCATTTTGATGAGATCAGCGGGAACGTGGATATAGTTTCCGGAGCTGAATCTTTTAAAAGGAGTAAGAAGGGTAATAGACTGATATTGGATGAGGTTTCCGGGATCTCCGGATATTTTTATTTCCAGTGTCCTGTTAATTACAGGTTGAGGAATATCATAATCGTCATCCTCTGATTTGGGAGCGATCCAGACCATTCCCTGAATTTCAACGGCCTCTAAAGTATCGATTTTCATTTTTTGAGCGTTGAGATTTGAGGTAAATAAAATTGACAGAAAAATTCCCCCGGCTATTTTTCTAAAAGGAAACTGGAAAAAATTGTATTGGGTTTCCGGTTTTTCTTTCGGAATGAATAAGCGATCGGATTGAATTCTTCCACAAACAGAGGAATTGGATTTTAATAATGTTTTAATTTCCTCATCTGTTTTATCTGCAAGGTCATATACTTTCTTTGAGCAAAGGTCACAAAAGCTCCCGCCAGATACTTTCCGCATGTCCTCACGGGCAACGGGGCAAGGTTCTTTAATTTGAAATTCCTTTTTCATGATCATCAGTTTTCTTACTTAAAAGTACAAAAAAACCTCAAGAAAATTTCTTAAGATTTTGATTTATTATTTTTTTATAACCGGTTATATTTCTCCTGTACTACCTGCTTCATAAATAAAAAACCTAACAGGATTCAGGATCCTGTTAGGTTTTGTTATATTATATTAAGATGAATATCGTCTTACATATTTCTTCTGTACTTCCCACCCACTTCAAATAAAGCATTGGTGATCTGCCCTAAAGAACAGAATTTAACAGCATCAATCATCACTTCAAATAAGTTTTGCTGGTTGATCGCAGCATGCTGAAGTTTACTTAAAGCTTCTTCAGATTTATCTTCATTGGCTTTCTGGAAGTTATGAAGAGATTCAATCTGTGCTTGTTTTTCCTCTTCAGTAGAACGGATAACCTCTCCCGGAAGTACCGTTGGTGAACCGTCTTTTCCAAGGAATGTATTCACCCCAATGATAGGATACTCTCCAGTGTGTTTCAACCATTCATAATGCATAGATTCTTCCTGGATCTTGGAACGCTGATACATCGTTTCCATGGCCCCCAGTACACCACCTCTTTCAGTAATTCTGTCGAATTCTGCATACACAGCTTCTTCCACAAGATCGGTAAGCTCTTCGATAATAAATGATCCCTGAAGCGGGTTCTCATTTTTAGCAAGACCTAATTCTTTGTTAATGATCAGCTGAATGGCCATAGCTCTTCTTACAGACTGTTCAGTAGGAGTTGTAATCGCTTCATCATAAGCATTTGTGTGAAGTGAGTTACAGTTATCGTAGATCGCATAAAGTGCCTGAAGGGTAGTTCTGATATCGTTGAAATCAATTTCCTGAGCGTGAAGCGAACGTCCTGAAGTCTGGATATGGTATTTCAGCATCTGGCTTCTTTCGTCAGCTCCATATTTCAGTTTCATGGCTTTTGCCCAGATTCTTCTTGCTACACGTCCGATCACTGAATACTCAGGGTCAATACCGTTAGAGAAGAAGAAAGATAAGTTTGGAGCAAAATCATTGATGTCCATTCCTCTGGACAGGTAGTATTCCACATAAGTGAAACCGTTTGCCAATGTAAATGCCAGCTGAGAAACAGGGTTAGCTCCCGCTTCAGCAATGTGATATCCTGAAATGGAAACAGAGTAGAAGTTTCTTACTTTCTCCTTGATGAAATATTCCTGAACGTCACCCATTAATCTTAGGGCAAATTCAGTAGAGAAGATACAGGTATTCTGAGCCTGGTCTTCCTTTAAAATATCAGCCTGAACGGTACCACGAACAGTAGCAATCGTTTTAGCTTTAATTTCAGCATATACCTCTGTAGGGATAATTTCGTCACCTGTTAATCCTAAAAGCTGTAATCCCAATCCGTTGTTGGATGGTGGAAGTTCTCCTTTATATTTTGGTCTTTCTAACCCTTTATCATCGAATTTTTCTTTAAGCTTAGCCTCAACTTTAGCCTCTAATCCGTTTTCCTTGATGTATTTTTCAACATTCTGGTCGATAGCAGCATTCATGAAGAAAGCCAGTAGCATTGGAGCAGGTCCGTTGATTGTCATAGAAACCGAAGTCAATGCATTGACTAAATCAAATCCTGAATATAGCTTTTTAGCATCATCCAATGTAGCAATAGAAACTCCGGCATTACCGATTTTACCGTAAATATCCGGTGGTAAAGCTGGATCCTGTCCATATAAAGTTACCGAGTCAAACGCTGTAGACAGACGTTTTGCAGGCATTTCTGCAGATACATAATGGAATCTTCTGTTGGTTCTTTCCGGACCTCCTTCTCCTGCAAACATCCTTGTTGGATCTTCACCTGTTCTTTTGAACGGATAAATTCCTGCAGTATAAGGGAAGCTTCCAGGAAGGTTTTCCTGGCCTTTCCATTGAATAAGATCTCCCCAGTCATTATATTTTGGTAAAGCAATTTTTGGAATTCTTAAATGTGATAAAGATTCTGTAGACGTTTCTACTTTTATCTCTTTTCCTCTTACAAAATATGAATAGAATTCTGCCTGAAAAGCTTTCTTTGTATCATCCCAGGTTCTCAGGAAGTCGATGTTTTCCTGTTGAAGTTCTTTTTCAGCCTTTTGATATTCAGTATCTAAAGCTTCATTGGAAATAATATTTTTTACGCCTTCAATATGATACAGTTTTCTTGCAAGTTCAGCCTGTTTTTCAACACTGGCATCATACTGTTTGTTATTTTCAACAATTTCAGAAAGATAACGGACTCTTTTTGGAGGGATAATCGTTACTTCATCCGTAATTTCCTGTTCAACGAAAGTTTTAAGTCCTAAATCAGCAAATTTTTCGTTTACTTTTAAAACCAGTCTGTTATAAAGTTCTGTTGTTCCGTGATCATTGAACTGAGATGCTTTTGTAGCATATACAGGCATATCTTCCAGTTGACTTTCCCATAAAAGGTGGTTTCTCTGGAACTGCTTTCTTACGGCCTGAAGAGCATCAAGAGCACCACGTTTGTCAGATTTGTTTAAAGCAACTAAATCCGCATAATCTAGCATGTCGATTTTTTCCAGCTGAGTAGAAGCACCATATTCAGGAGTCATTACATACATGGAAACATCTGCAAAATCTGAAACCTCCGATCCTGATTGCCCGATTCCTGAAGTTTCAAGAATGATCACATCCGGATTAGCCAGTTTCAGGACATTTAATGCAGAATGAATAAATGGAGAAACAGAAACGTTGTTCTCTCTGGTAGCCATTGAACGCATATACACTCTAGGATCATTAATCGCGTTCATACGGATTCTGTCACCAAGAAGTGCACCTCCTGTTTTCTTTTTAGAAGGGTCAATAGAAATGATTGCAATTTTTTTATCTGTATTGGAACGCAGGAAACGTCTTACCAATTCATCGGTTAAAGATGATTTTCCGGCACCTCCTGTTCCTGTAATCCCGATAATTGGAATATTTAAATCTTTTGATTTTTCATCAATAGCTTTTACCAATTCAGGTTTTTCTTCTGAAAAGTTTTCAACCGCAGAAATAATTCTGGCAATACTTGTTGAGTTTTCAAAATTGATTGAGTCCAGATCGTTGGCTGTTACATCTTTTCCGGTAGCAAAGTCTGAACGGTGTACCAAATCATCAATCATTCCCTGAAGACCAAGTTCACGGCCATCATCCGGAGAGTAGATTCTGTCGATTCCGTAAGACATCAGATCTTTAATCTCTTCCGGAAGGATAACACCACCACCACCACCAAAAATTTTGATCTGTGGTGAATTTTTTTCTCTTAAAAGATCATAGATATATTTGAAATATTCATTGTGACCTCCCTGATATGAAGTTAGTGCAATGGCATTGGCATCTTCCTGGATCGCTGTATTTACAACTTCCTCTGCTGATTTGTCATGTCCTAAGTGAATCACTTCACATCCAGTTCCCTGAATGACACGACGCATAATATTGATCGCAGCATCATGGCCGTCAAATAATGAGGCAGCCGTTACGATTCTTACCTTGTTGGTTGGAGTATATTTTTGGGTTTCCATAAAAATTCTAGAAAGTTTCTAAGTTTTCAAATATAATAATAAAAAAACAACCCTGTGTTTGATTTTATTGAATTGATTGTCATTTGTTTATATTGCCTTATTTAATAAAATATCTCCAATTTTAGGTTTGAGAATTTGAAAGTCTAAAGGTTCGGTAGTTACAGAATTAAAAATGACTTCCGGATTTTGTTTAGAAATTGACAGATACTGAATTACTCAAATTAAAATCTTTACTTTTGCATCATATTTTACAGACATGCAGAAAGCCTTAATATATTTCGCGTTGGGAACAGTAGTAAGCTTCCTTATCAATTATTTCTTTTTAAGTTCAGATAATATTGGCCTGGAATTTTATTATGCCGTTGCCTTTGGGGCAGCATGGGGCATTGCTTATTATTTGGATACTCCGGATTTTACATTGCCTAAAAAATTGGGCCTGTCATTTGTTGTGATGGGAATTTTAGTTTTGATAGGAACTTTAATTTTTAAACTTGAACTGGCCATTCCATCCATACTGAAATTTTCAATGGTTTTTGTAGCCTATTATGTAATTGCAAGTTTTAGGGCAACCAAATCATTGAGAAAATAAACAAATATAAATAAGGCTGTCACATTGGACAGCCTTATTATTTTATAGTTAATGGAGCATCATGAAACTTACCAGAGCAAGACCTGTGAGTAAAAACATGAATGCAAAAAAGTTGATGGTTAATAGGATTATACCAACTATAATGCTTACTAATCCGTTTGCACGGTAAACCCGTCTGTGAGCAATGAAGAAATATCCCATACTGTATATGGTAATGATAGTCATTCCTAAATAGAGAAATGCATTTAGAGCTTTAATTTCTGTTAATTTTGCCACTTTACCCAATAGGAATATCAGTAAAATGGTAAGTAATAGGAAAGAGAAATAATGCAGAGTGAAAATTCCATGGTCAAAATACCACCATTTTTTCTTATTGTGAAACACCCATAAGAAGAATGCAAACAAAGGAAGATAAATGAAAAGAGCTTTAGGAAGATTGTGAAATGATTTTTCTATCATATTGTTAAATAGTTCTTTTTTGGTAATACCGTGTTCTTTGAGTTCGAAGTATTTGTGAACAATTGGTTTCTCTACGAAATCAAGGGACCCTGGATTTTTAGCCATGGCAGAATCATAGGCCTTCTTCGTTTTATAGATTCCATCACCGGAATCTATTGTTTTGTTCATATCCAGCATTTTTTCCAGATTGGCAGAATCAGGAATCATTTCTAGTTTTTCAATGGCAAGAGAATCTTCTTCTGTCAGAATTTTTTTAGTCTTTATACTGTCTATGATCTTCTTGGTTCCAAGAGAATTAATAGGTTTTACTATTTTTAAAATACCAGGTTTGTCATGTTCTTCATTATTTTTGTCATTGGAACCTATATTAACCATAGGAAACAACGCAAATACAAAAAATGTAATAAAGCTGACAAAAATATAAAGCTTTACCGGGGGAACAAATATCTGCCTTTTTCCTTCAAGGTAAGTGTTCGTTAGTTTCCCGGGTTTAAACAAAAGATTTTTCCCGGTTCCCCAAAATTGTCCGTCATAATGAGTAAAGTCTTCAACGAAGTGAGTGAATAGAAAATAGAAAGGCTGCCGTCTCTCAGTATTTTCCTGTCCGCAGTGAGGACAGAATCTTTCCTCTACTTGATGCCCGCAATTCAGGCAGGTTTTATCTTCTCGTATCTTTCCGTGGCTCATAGTACTTATTTGTGCGACAAAGATAATTATTTCAGTAAATAAGCAATGATATCACTAGACTTTTAAAGGAATCTTTAAATAAAATTAAAATTAGAATCAATAATGATGCTTCAAAGAAAAAGGAGTCAATATATAAATGAACTACAATATTAATAGGTTGAGTTGAAATATCTACTTTATAGAATATAATAGATTCTCTTAAGATTAGAACTTAAAGGTCAGGAAAGAACCTTGCTTGAATTTTAGAAGAAAAGTAATAAAGAAAGAGTTGAGGGAAAGAACTCTTGCTTTATCATAATTTGTGTTTTTAGAACCTTCTAAACGTTTTTTTTCATCGCCACAACATTTAACAAGTTTTGTGCCAAAAGTATAAATAGTGTTAAAATCTATTGCTATAGAGTTGAATAGCAGATATTCTATAGATTAAATGAAATATGTTTTTGGGATATAAAAATAATTTGTACCTTTGCACACCCTTTTAGGGGTAAATTATGTTTAATCTTTAACTAAAACGTGTGAATACATTAAGTTACAAAACTGTTTCAGCGAACAAAGCTACTGCTAATAAAGAATGGGTTGTGGTAGACGCTGAAGGACAGCCGTTAGGAAGACTAGCTTCTACGGTTGCAAAGATTTTGAGAGGTAAGCACAAAACGAATTTTACACCTCACGTAGATTGTGGTGATAACGTAATCGTTTTGAATGCTGGGAAAATTACGCTTTCCGGAAACAAGTGGGCTGATAAGACTTATATCTGGCATACAGGATATCCTGGTGGACAGAAGTCTATGACTGCGGCTGAACTTCAAAAGAAAGATTCTTTAAAGGTATTAGAGAAGTCTGTAAAAGGTATGTTACCTAAAAACAGATTAGGATCTGCTATCCTTAAGAACCTTTATTTATATGAAGGAACTGAGCACAAACATGAAGCTCAACAGCCTAAAACAATTAATGTTAACGAATTTAAATAATTAATTATGTCTATAGTTCACAAAATCGGAAGAAGAAAAACTTCTGTAGCTAGAGTTTATGTAAGACCAGGTTCTGGTGTTATTACAGTAAACGGTAAAGATGCTGCAACTTATTTCTCTACAGACGTGATGGTTTACAAATTAAACCAACCGTTTATCCTTTCTGAGACTGTTGGTCAGTATGACGTTACCGTAAATGTTTTCGGTGGTGGTAATACAGGTCAGGCAGAAGCTATCAGATTAGGTATTTCAAGAGCTTTATGCGAAATCAACGCTGAGTTCAGATTAGCATTAAAGCCAGCTGGTTTACTTACAAGAGACGCAAGAATGGTGGAAAGAAAGAAGCCAGGTCAGAAAAAAGCAAGAAAGAGATTCCAATTCTCAAAACGTTAAGATTTCTTGTTGGCGAATGGCTTATGGCTATTGGCTACAGAAATGTACTACATTTTATTTAAACTTAATCTCGGCGAAAAGCCTGCTGCCAAAAGCAAAAAGCAAAACGCCCATTGCCCGTTATGTTTAGCATCCAAACGCTTCTCCCATCTAAAGAAGTTGTTGATTGTTTAAAAGACGGAAAGTAAACTAACAAAAACAGAAAACATGGCAAAAGCAAATGTAAAAGACCTTTTAGAGGCTGGCGTACACTTCGGTCACATGACTAGAAAGTGGAATCCAAATATGGCTCCATACATTTTTATGGAGAAGAACGGTATTCACATTGTAGACTTACATAAAACAGCAGTTAAATTAGATGAAGCGTGCAGCGCTTTAGAAAAATTAACTTCTGCAGGTAAAAAAGTTCTTTTCGTAGCTACTAAGAAGCAAGCGAAAGAAGTGGTTGCAAAACACGCTTCTGAACTTAATATGCCTTATATTACAGAAAGATGGCCAGGGGGTATGTTAACGAACTTCGTTACTATCAGAAAGGCGGTAAAGAAGATGAACTCTATCGACAAAATGAAAAAAGACGGTACGTTCGAAACTTTATCTAAAAAAGAAAGATTACAAGTTGACAGACAAAGAGCTAACTTAGAGAAAAACTTAGGTTCTATCTCTGACATGGTTAGACTTCCTTCTGCAATCTTTGTAGTTGATATCTTAAGAGAACACATCGCGGTAACTGAAGCTAAGAAATTAGGTATTCCAGTTTTCGGTATCGTTGATACAAACTCTGATCCTAGAAAAGTAGACTTCGTTATCCCAGGAAACGATGATGCTTCTAAATCTATCGATATGATCTTGAGCATTGTTTCTGATTCTATCAAAGAAGGTCAGTCTCAAAGAAAAGCTGATAAAGAAAAATCTAAAGAAGAAGGAGAAAAGGTATCTGCTGATACAGATGCTGATTTCGATGCAGAATAATTAAAGATTTTCTTTAATATAGGAAAAACGCTGGATTTCGATCCAGCGTTTTTTGTTTTTATATGTACTCACAGATTTTGTAGATAATGCAGATTTATATAAGCGTTTATAATCCTATACAAGTCTCAATAAGAGCTTTAAATGATATATTGATTAACTTCTACGGAATAATTAGAGGATCCGAAAAAATGGCATAAGAAAGCAGAAATCGACTGCCTTTAGAATATCTGAAAAATATTTATAAAATAAAAACCCCACAGTAATCTGCGGGGTTTATTTAATTTGAAATTTTTATAACATAAGAAGTGGTGATAAACTTTGTAGACTGATAAGAAGAGTTGCAAAGCATTCCGGATAATCTGTAGTTCTGATTCTTCGTCACCATTGTATATCCTATTTTTCCGGCACCTATTGGAATTTTTTTAAAAAATCCGTTTCCGCTTACTGTAAGAACCATATTGCATGGAGATTTGTTTTCTACAGAAATGGAAGTCTTAGGATTACCGGGGTCATCATTATTGAGAAGATCATTCAGAACTTCAGCTGTCTCAGGCTTATAGGTTTTTATCAGTTCATTGTATTCCCTTTCCGCATTAGCTGCACTGCTGCCTCCACCAGTATTGGTAGGGTAGGGGTTTCTTATGGGATAACCACCGTAATTTACACTACAGCTGGTAAGGATCATTGAAACCCCGGTAAGAACTAATAACTTTTTCATACCCGTTTATTTTTTTGCTTTTCTTTTTTTTAATGGTTTTTCAGGCGGAGCTTTTGTTGTTGAAACCGGTTGAACTCCTGGCTGACCTGGATTGTCTATGGTTACAAAGATACTTCTTTTTATATCTTTTTGAGAAAAGTACTTCATGTCACAAACATTGCTGCTTAGTGTATAAGAGCCTTTATTAACTATAATGAAGTTTTCTCCGTGAGCGGGAACTGCAAGATTGTAATAATCTTTTCCTTCTATCCGGAGAACAATATTACAATCCGAATTATTCTTAAATAAAAGAATAGATTCTTTTTTAGTAATGTCCTCATTAAGCATTGTATTTAAAAGCTGTGCGGTTTTCTCCTTATGTTCTGCAGATGTTTCGGCAAGTAACCGCTTGAATTCTTCTGCTTCATTAGAGTTGGGATCTTTCATTGCATTTTTGGGGATATCTGCAATGACGGGCCTGGCTTCCATAGGTTTGGCAGTACGTGATCCCTTCGTCCACTCAGAGTTTTTTAAAGCAATGAGTTTAGGTTTCAGCACACTTTTTTTAGGATCGTCAGGGTGTGCGGTCTTAAGATATTCTTCAATTTCCTTGATATTTGTGCTTTTTAGGATGTCTTTATTACCTTTTTGTGAATAGATAAAGACAGGGGTAAGGAAAGAGAAAAATAAAATCGTCAAAATTTTTTTTTTCATCAATAGTGTTTGTTTATTTCATCAGTGTATCCGGAATTTTATATAGGTTATCGTTTTTCCTTTTGCTGAGAACAGTTGCTCATAATACGTCTGGATGTCTCTCAAATGCGGCGTATTAGGATCGTATTCAGGTGCTCCGTAGATATCGTGGTGAGCGGTAATGATTTCATATCCTGCTCCCTGTAAATATCCAAGCGTATATCCGTGAAGAAATTCTGAGTCCGTCTTCAGGTGGATGATCCCTCCTGGCTTCAGGAATTTTTTATAACGGGCTAAAAAGTCCGGATGTGTTAATCTATGTTTTGTTCTTTTATATTTGATTTGTGGGTCCGGGAAGGTAATCCAGATTTCATCCACTTCATTTTCGGCAAAGAAATAATCTACAAGTTCGATCTGTGTTCTTAAAAAAGCCACATTAGTCATTCCGTTTTCCACTGCTTCTTTGGCACCGAACCAGAATCTAGCCCCTTTAATATCAATCCCGATAAAGTTTTTTTCAGGAAATGTTTTGGCTAATCCTACAGAGTATTCTCCTTTTCCACAGCCTAGCTCAAGAACAATAGGGTTGTCGTTTTTAAAGAAGTTTTCTCTCCATTTTCCCTTAAGTTCAAAGCCTTCTAAAGCATTTTCTCTTGTAGGTTGAATTACATTCGGTAATATCTTGTTTTCTGCAAATCTTGCTAATTTATTCTTGCCCATTAAGTCATTTATAAAATGAGTGCAAAAATAGTAAAATTTAGACAGAATTGAGGTCTTTTAATGCTAAAAGACCTATGGGGAAACTATTATATTGTTTTGATTATTTTGATGTTGCGCTGCCTAATGCAACCATGATGGGTTTTTGGATGGTCTTTTGCGATGCGTACTGTGCACCACAGACTAAACTTGTGAAAAGATACTGGCCTTTTTCCACTACAATTGAGTTGTCTTTATGAGCCGGAACAGCAAGTCTATATTTTGTAGTTCCTACCCCTTCCATTCTTACGATAATATTACAGTCAGATTGATTTTGGATAAGAACAATACATTCCTTGGCATTGGGATCATTATCAAACAGAGAGTTAAGGATCTTCACTGTTTTATTTTGATGTTCGATAGGAGAAATATTCATCAGCATATTAAATTCTTCTGCTTCTGCATTAGGAATGGCTGCATTGGCTGATGTATTAACAACAAAAGCATTCTGAGTGCTGCTTGGAGTATAGGTTTCTGTAGATTTTTTAGCGGCAAGTTCAGCTTTATATTTAGCAATCTGCTTCTGTTTGATGATTGCATTCATTTCATCAAAAGTAATCTTCGTAGAAGGTCGCCTCCTTAACAAAGCCAGCATTTCCTGCATGTCTTTTACTTTTTGATCTTCCGGATGGGCATTTTTAATGTATTCTTTCATCATTTCCATAACCCGGGGTTTCAGTACTGACCTTCGGGGATCATCAGGATGAGCGTCCCTTAAGAAAGCATTGATTTCGTAAATATTATTGCTTTTCAGAATTTCGCTGTAGTCTTTTCCTTTCTTTTGGGCAGACATACTGAAAAACAAGACCGAGGCAAGAAGTAAAAGTATTTTTTTCATTAATAAATATTAAGTTAAAAATGGGTTACTTTTTCTTAATTTGGTTTTTGGGCAATTAGTATTTAATAGGATAACGAATTAGTATTGTTTTTATTTTAAACACATTATTGTGACATAAAATTAAATATATTTTTAAATATGAATGAAATATATTCAATAAAAAATAAATGATTAATAATGGGGTGTTCTGCTTGTTATAAAAAAAACCATGTAAAAATTACATGGTTTGTATAGATCTGAATGGCTATTTATCAGCCTGTTGAGGACTAATGACTTCCTGAAGATGCGAGTTCTTTAGTCGTTTCTGGTAAATAGGCATGTATTTTTCAATAGGAATTTTTATAGCTTCGTAATTTCCTGCCAGTACATAAGGTTGTATATTTTCAGAAGTATAAACGAATTGTAGGAAGTTATCGATCAGATTTTCAGGAATTTTAAATTTCGCAAAATAATCTTTACCTAAGTAATTTTTGATCTGGGTGATAGAAGTATTCATGCTCTCATAAGCCTTATAACGTTGTTTTTTCTTTCTCTCTCCGGAAAGCATATCATAGATGCTTTCAATGCTGAAGGTCAATCCGCCATCTCTTAATCCGGCAACCGGAAGCTCTGGTGGTGTTCCGTCTCCTTTAGGCTCAGGAAGCCCTATCACTTTTTTGATCGCCAGTGCTTTGTCTTCTTTTCTTAGTGAGTTTACATCATACCTTAAGTTACCTGTAGGTTTAAACCTGCTGAGCACAATTTCCTGGATCTCATAATAGGCAATTTTCAGCTCTACCAGGTTTTTTTGTTCCATAAGCTGAGGAGTAAGCTTAATATCCTTCCGTTCAGTAACAATTGAGGTAAACCGGATGACATCTCCAGAATTGGCAGGAACACTGAAGTTACCGTTATAGTCAGCAAGTACAGTCTTTTGAGTATTTAAATTGGTAACATATACCTGATTAAGATAAAGGATCGAGTTGTCTCTCAGAAATACCTCTCCGGAATATATTTGGGCATTGATTTTTGCCAGAAAAATCAACAGCAACAGAGTAAACAGTTTCTTCATATAATTGGCAAAATTACATAGAAATCCAGCAATTTCTGCTTAATTAGATAACGAATAGTGGTTAAAGTTATATTAAACTTTAGTATTCAATTGTTAATGAATGTTATAAATATATTTCCAGGCTGAATTGTGTTCTGATATACTTAAGATACCAAGGTTGAAGGAGGATTGTTTTCTTTCAACCTTTTTATGATTTTATCGATGTTTTACCAGTAACCAGCTTGAGTATTTTATTGAAACTGTGGAACCAAATTCTGTCCAGCTGATGAAATACCAATAGGTAGCTGTAGGGACATATCTGCCTCCAACTCTTCCATCCCAGGTATATCGGTTTTCATGAGTACCTCTGAAGAGCTCTGCACCATACCGGTCAAAGATTCTGAATACAAGATTATCATGAGACATCAGCGCAGAATAGTCTATGGACTCATTGCGCCCGTCTCCGTTAGGCGTAATGGTGTTGATCAGATTGATGATGGCAAATTCCTTTTTAGCTTCTCCACATGCTTTAGAGTCTCTTACCATAGCATAATGTGCACCTCTAGGTACATTATAGAAAATATTTGAAGTCTGCCAAATCACTCCGTCCAATGAATATTCGTAAGGTGGAGTACCTCCACTAGCTCCAATCTTCACTGTTGTTCCTTCAATTTCAATAGACGTAATAATCGGAATCTGATATTCAGTAACGTTGACATTCTGTTTGTACACACACCCTTTAAAGGTAAGCTCTACCCAATAGCTGCCGGCAGGTACATTATTAATTGAAGGGCTGGTTGCTCCGGTGCTCCACAGGTATTTTTCGAATCCCGGACCTGCATCCAATGTAGTTGTTGTTTTTGGGCAGATAATCTGGTCTTTAAGAAGTTCTGAGGTTTTAGGAATTTTGATGGTTATTTTAATAGAAGCAACTTCCGGGCATACCCCATTTTTTTCAAAACGGATATAAAATGTTTGAGATGCAGTAATATTTACAGTAGCTGCTAATGGAGATACATTGTTCTGGGCATCAGCTAAACTTGCATGAAAAGTAAAAGTAACATTAGGATCTAGTGTGAATTGTGGAATAAACTGAGCCAGGTTTACGTTCTTTACTCCATCCAGGTCGTCATCACATACATTTTCTTCTACTGCCTGGCTTGCCAATTGTATTTTTGCTCCGATACTGAACTGTAAAGGCTTAATGACAGATGGGCACCCGTCAGGTGAATCTACTCTGATATAGATGGTGGTAGCTGCGGTATAGCTCCAGTTATTAGGCAGGGTATTTGTATTTCCTGCATTGGCATCAATTAATTTTTCATAATATCTTACGGTGAAATAAGTAGGATTATTAAGGACTGTAGCAGTAACATTAGAAAGAATGATATTGACGGTTCCATCGAAATTATCATCACAGAATTCTCCTTTGTAATTATCCACTAATGTTATTTTGTTGTAAAAAGACAAAGTGATTTGGGCGATGCTTTTACATCCGAGTGTATTTTTAACTACAACATAGACGATTGTACCGTTTGTTGCCGAATAAGCATTAGGTACTGTGATTCTGGTAGCTGGGTTTTCCGCTTGGGCATCTGCCAGTGTTGGGTAATAAGTTATGGTAACGGGAGAATTTGTGGTTACACTGGCTGTTGTAAGGTTAAATGTTCCTTTTCCATTTATGTCACAGGCAAATAATACTGAATTGGTGACCGTAATTGCTTTAATATTAATGGTTACTGTTACTGTTTCACAATCCGGAAAGTCAGGATCATCTCCACAGAAAGTATAAGTGAATGTATCAGTTCCTGCTGTGCCGGGAGTATTGACAGTATAGGTAATTTTACCGGTAGCCGGATCTACGGCTGCCGTGCCCAATGCAGGAGGCGTAGTCACTGCTACTGTAGCCGGTACAGGATTTTGTGAAGAGGTACTGAAGGTGGGAATTATCGTCTGTGTGGTACACACGTCGTAAGCTGTAGCGGTCAGTTTTGTACAGTTGGTAACTTTAAATTTTTCGGTAACCAAAGGAGCACAGCTTCCCATTGTTACAGAGCAAGTATAATACCCGGATTGTGTAGGATTGATAGAAGAACTGTTAGCTCCTGAAATTGCTATTCCGTTTCTGTACCACTGATAGGTATCATAAATAATAGGGTCTACCGTAAGTACAAGTCCTGGAATACAGTTTCCCCCGGATTTTAAAATAACAGGCTGTGTAGGAAAGCCTGCAAAGAAACCTCCATACCCTACAGCATCACTTCCTGCCGTAATTCCTGCTGTAATGGCTTTACTTGAAACTACGGTGATTGTTCCGGTTACATCAGGAATTCCATAAGTAACCCAGTTAGTGGTACCGGTCATATTATAAGGTCCCGTTGATGCAGGCGGAGTTCCGCCATTTACCGTAACCACAGCTCCTCTTTCTGTAACTAGGTTCAGCTTAGTAGGGATATTGAGAACCCCGGACGGGTTTACATTGGAGTGAACAAAATTTTCATCAATAAACCCCAGCTCATTGATCTGCTTGGGAAGATAACAATTTAAAGCCGGAATAAAATTAAATCCTCCGGTGGCCACTTCATTCGATGTTTTTGAATCTCCTGCTAAGATCTGGTAAACATAAGCATTTTTAGAGGTTTTAATGAATAAGTTATAATGGTTGCCTCCCTGAAGACTGTATTTAGTGTCGGGAATTACAAAATATTTTCCGGTATTCAGTGTGGTGATAGGTGTTAATTCATTATTTACATAGATTTGGGTATTGTCTTCCGTGGCAATAATCAAAGCTCCCTCCATATTGGCGCCAATACTTCCATTACCTTTTACGAGAGCAAATTCACTTCCGAGCCTGTCAACAGGTACAGCCTGGTCCATTAAAATGTCAGAGCTGGTAGGATAGTTTCCGGCATATTGGCCATTGAAGTTTCCATTGGTGACATTGATTGGCCTGTTCGAAGTGATTTTAGCACCGATAAACCCATCGAAGTTTCCTGTATTATTTCCGATTCCATCAATAATATACGACTGTCCTTTATTTAGAGTGATGTTTATAGTGGGATTAGTTGCTCCCGTGGTCCCGTTTGAGAATTGTACAAGTGGGCTGTAACCGGTAATGGTAACAGTGGTGTTATTTTCTGTTGCCAGAATACTGGTCATAAAGTTCAGGATATCATTATTTACGCTGATAGGAGCTGAAGCAGCAAAGAAACTTTTCCCGGTTGATGGGATTCCTTTAGAAGTGATGATTTCAGCATGGTTAAATACTGAAAACCTTAAGTTTGCATAAAACGGAAATTCAGCTTTCAGGTATAATCCTTTTGTGGTAGGAGTAAAAAGATCTGTCTGTTGGGTGGTAATGATAAAGTTTCTTAAAACATCAAACTTCTGCGGATTGTTCTTGCTGATATCCACGGTTCCTATCAGAACGTTATTATTATAGATACTTACCGGAAAAGATGTGGTGCGGTTGGTAGATAAATAGAGCTTCTGATAGGGAAAGGAAGCGCCTGACCGGTCTATCATAGGGGCAAACCAATGCTCTCTGTCTAATTGTGCAAAGGTAGAATTGAATATATAAAGTATAAATAAAAAAGATAGAATTTTCTTCATTCAGTGATGGTATTTATCACAAATTTAACAATAAAATGTATTAAAGTGTTGAAAATGAAATAAAAAAACCACGATTTTGAAATCGTGGTTTTGAAAGTTATAAAGGTATATGGTTATTCCCTGTTTTTTACCATAATCCAACCTGTGTATTTAATTTCGGTTTTTTCTTTGTTTGATTCATTCCATGAAACATGATACCAGTATGTACCTGTTATCAGTTTCTTGTCGAAGTGTCTTCCGTCCCACTTGTAATTATTGAATTTATTTCCTGTAAATATCATATTTCCGTATCTGTCATACACTACAAAGTTAAGGTTGTCTTTGTATGAAAGATCACTGTAATCGATATAGTCATTGATGTTATCTCCATTAGGAGTAATGGCATTCAATAAATTAGGAACTGTTACTTCTGCTGAGTTAGGAGTACAGTTGTAAGCATCTTTTACATAGAATTTATGCTGTCCTCTGCTTAACCCTGTGAAAGTATTTGAATCCTGCCAGTTCGTAGTTCCGTCAACAGCATATTTGTAAGGGGCTTTACCTCCTACCACAACTACTGTAGCTGTAGTATTGTTGATTTCAATTTGCTGGATAACTGGTTCAACTGCTTTTTTCACTCTTACTACCTGTGTAAGAAGGCATCCGTTTTTCTCAAGAATTACAGAATATTCACCTACACCTACACCTCTGATTCCTGAAGATGTTGCTCCGTTGTTCCATAAGTAAGAATCATATCCAGGTCCAGCATCCAGGTCAGTTGTAGCATCAATACAGATGTATTTATCTACAAGGACTGGAGATTTTTTGATTGGAAGAGGGATCAGTTCAATTTTTGCAGTTGCACTACATCCTTGTTCAGTAGTAATCTTCACATAAACAAAACCTCCTGTAGCAGGATAGTTGTTCGCTGGTTTTATTTCATTCAAACCTGAAGTAAGGTCTTTTAATGTACGGTAATATTTTTTTATTGCTAATCCATAGTCTGTAACGTTTGCTGTTGTCAGATCAAAATAAGCATAAGGTGCTACATCGTACCAACAAGCTTTAATAGAAGCATCTTTCACAATGAAAGGGATAACCGTAAGTTTTAAGGTAACTTCTTCACAATCCATAAAATCCGGGGAGTCTCCACAGAATGTATAAACGATAGTATCAGTTCCTTCATAATTAGGTTTCGGTGTATAGGTAATTGTACCATCTGGATTTATCACTGCCGTTCCGTTAGTAGGAGGAGTAAGGATTTTTAAAGTACTGAATACCGGAGTCTGAGTCGAAGAGGAGAAGGCTGGAGTAATGATCTTAGTAGAACATGCTGGTTCTTCTTTAGTAGTCAGCTTCAGACAGTTCGTTACTTTATATGGAGCTGTTGTTATTGATTGGCATGCTCCCATTGTAACCTTTACAGAATAATAGCCAGGTTGTGTAGGAGAATACTTATAAGCATTTGCTCCGGAAATGGCTACATCATTAAGAAACCACTGATACGTATCATAAGTATCAGCCACATCTAAAACAATTCCAGGAACACAGTCACCTGTCTTAGAAATTCCAGGAACAGATGAGAACCCTGCAAAATATCCACCATATCCGGCAGAGCTGTATCCTCCGTTGATACCAGCTGTTACCGCTTTTGTAGAGGTAATGGTAAGGTTAGGAGGGAAGGTTCCCACTGAATAGGTTACCCACTGAGAATTTCCCGTTAAAGGATATGGTCCATCAGCTGCAGAAGGTGCTACACCATTGACTAGTACAGTTGCTCCTACCTCAGTTAATATATTAAGTTTTAACTTAATATCACTAGTAGCAATGCCCGGCATTTCATTGATCTTACCAATTTCATCAATTTTTCGGGGTAAGAAACAGTTCAACGGTGGTATATAATTATAGCCGTTGGTTGCACCACTTGATCCAACTCCAACGAATTGATATAGGTATACATTCTTAGAGGTAGAAATGAACATGTTAGAATGGGTTCCTCCAGGCTGAGCCACATAGTTGGTCTCGTTGATTCTATACCAGCCTCCTGCATTTCTGGTAGCAACAGGAGTGGTTGAGCCATTAAGATATATTTCAGTATTGTCTTCAGTGGCAATAATAAGACCTCCTTCCATATTTAGAGAAGGATCTGTAGATATGGTTTTCACCATAGCAAACGTATTCCCTAATCTTTCTACAGGGACAGACTGGTCAAGAACGGCATCAGAACCGCCACTTCCGCCGGTTGAAAAGTTACCATTACAGCTACCATTGGTAAGGGTAACTGGTTTGTTGGTAACAATCTTAGCACCAATGAAGCCTTCCTGATTAGCTTTTGTGTTTCCTCTTCCTGCAAAAATAAAAGATTGCCCTTTGTTTAAAACAAACGAATGGTTTTTGCCAGGTGGAGTACCATTAACAAATTTTAAGTCGTTAGTAGTCCAGCTTACAGTAACGGTTGTGTTGTCCTCAGTAGCCAGGATTCCTGCTGTAAAGCCATCTAGTGTAGAATCACCTGGGTTTCTTTGGTTAGGGCTGGTAGCTACATAAAATAGGTTACCGATTCCAGCTCTTCCCTTACTGGTAATAATTTCACCATGGGCATCCTGTGCTAATCGTAAACTGCAATAGAATGGTTTGTCCGCTTTTAAATAAAGCCCTTTTGAACCTACAACAAATGCATCGGTAGCTCCATTAGCTGTAATAAGAGATTCTTCGACATCAAATGTTTTAGGGTCTCCTTTGGCAATAGTAACGGTACCTATAAGGGTGTTTGCGCTGAATATTTTTACGTCAAAGGGAGTCGTAGAATCAGTGGATAGATATACCTTATTTTCATAGCTGTTAAACGTTGATGGTGTCAACACACTATAATAAGGTGCAATCCAGTGCTCGGTATCCCTTTGCGCGAAGAGGGTATTAATTGTTAAAAAAGTTAATACCAGACTGAGTAGAAATCTTTTCATGTGTATGGAATTAGGATTTCTACAAAATTAAAATAAAAAATCAAATACTTTTAATAAAATGTAAATAAATGTTGAAAATTATTCCCGATTTTTAATTAAAATCCATCCTGAATGTGAAACTGGTAATTGAGTGTCTGGTTCGACCCATTTTATAACATACCAGTAAGTTCCCGTAGGAAGACTTCTGCCATTGGATTTTCCATCCCAGATATAATTTTTGTCAGAAGACTTATATACAGGATTTCCATATCGGTCTGACACCTCTATTGATACATGCTGTTTTATTCTTAATTCGGAATAGTTCAGGACATCATTGATTCCATCTCCATTGGGCGTGATGGTATTGATAAGATTAATAATCAGGAACTCTTTGGTTACATGTCGGCATCCGTCTGAGCCCAATACATACACTGTATGCATTCCTCTTGATAATCCTGTAAATACATTGGAATTCTGATAATCAAAACCATTTAATGAATATCGGTAAGGAGGCGTTCCACCGGTTACCTGTACAGTAGCTGTGGTACCAGAAACATCTATTCTTGAAATAACAGGTGACTGTGCAGTAGTTACCTTTACATATTGACGGTATACACAACCGTTAAACCCAAGATCTACATAATAGTTTCCTGCAGAAGCACTAATGGTTTGGCTGGTTGCTCCATTACTCCATAAATAGGACGAAAATCCTGAGCCTGCATCCAAAAGAATTTTTTCATTAGAACAGATCATCTGGTCATAGAGTGTAGTAGACTTTTTAGGAGTTTTTAAAGCAAGTGTTAAGACACCTGTGGTAGGACATGCTGTACTGCTTTGGAATCTTACGTGATAAATAGTTCCTGTAGAAGTAATAATCTGTGATGCTGAGACAGGATTAGTTCCCGCCTGCGCATCAGCAGCAGAGGTATAGAATGTTAAGATCACATTAGGATCAACTGTAAATAACCCTTTGTAATCATTCAGGTTTACAGATTCAGAACCACTGATATCATTATCACAGACATCAGCTTTAGCATTATTTGTAATTAAAGAAACCTTATTTCCGATTGTGAAATTAATCTGTCCGAAGACTGCGGGACAGCTTCCGGTATTACCTGTCGCTCTTACATATACCGTAGTATTCGCTGTATAAGTCCAGTTATCAGGAAGAGTATTACTGTTGCCTGCAATGGCATCAGCCTGGTTAAGGTAATATTTTACTGTAAAGATGGCTGAGTTGGCAACAATCTGCGGAGTAACATTGTTAAAGTTGATCACTACACTTCCGTCAAGATCACTTCCACAGCTATTGGCATTGAAATTACTGGTATTAATAACGGGAACAGGGAATGTGTTTAAAGTAATGGTAGCTACTTTAGAGCATCCATAAGAGGTTACATTGGCATACACAACTCCTGCCGGACCTGTGTAACTGAGCGGATTAGCAATAGGCCCTGTTAGATTAGCATTGGTGAAGTAAGTTATCGTAGCTCCCGGAGTTGGGCTTACACTGGCTGTTTTCAGATTGTATGTTCCATTTCCATTAGTGTCAGCACAGGAAAACATGACATCATTAGTAACCTGAAGAGTGTGAATATTCACTTCTATCTTAAAATATTCAAAAGCTGCAGGGTCTCCATTTCCCTGAATATAATAGGTGAAGGTATCTGTGAAATCTGTAGGTGTACCTGCATTAGGAGTATAAGTGATTTGTCCTGTTGTCGGATTGATGGTAACCGTTCCGTTGGCAGGCTGTGCCATAATGCTAGTCTTGGAAGGATCTACTGTCTGACTAGAGCTTGTAAATGCAGGAATAATTACCTTAGGGTTACATGAACCAATATCATAGGTTGTTGTAGTAATAGGTGGGCATACTGTATAATTATACTCTGCGGTAAGTCTGGTTTCACAGCTGTTCTTAGTAATCTTGCAGGTGTAGATTCCGGATCCGTATGTGTCCGGATTAATTGAAGGAGTTGTTGCCCCTGTGATTTCAGTGCCATTAAGGTACCATTTGTAGTTATCATAGCCTGATTCTACCTCTAAAAGAACTCCATTATAACAGTCTCCGGTTTTCTTGATCACCGGAATTGAAGAGAATCCTGCAAAATATCCTCCGTATCCTACAGCTCCGTTTCCGGCAGCAATTCCAGCAGTTACAGGCTTGGTTGAGTTTACTGTAATATTCCCCGTCACTCCCAATATGGAATAAGTTTCCCAATCTGGATTTCCCGTTACGGAATAAGGACCGTTTCCTGCAGCAATCGGATTTCCGCTTACTGTTACAATGGCTCCTTTCTGTGTAATGATATTCAGTCTCGTAGTGAAAGAATCACTTCCGATTTTGTTGATAATTCCTATCTCGTCTATTTTTGTTGGCATAAAGCAGCTTACAGGAGGGATAAAATTCATTCCTCCGGAGGCAAATTCATTTCCACTTACTGCTCCTGATAACAACTGGTATACATAAACGTTCTTGGTAGCAGAAATATTCATGTTATAATGACCATTTCCCTGATTGATATATTTATTACTGGGAACAAGATAGTACTTTCCTGCATTAAGGATCACAGGTGACCCGGTTCCGTTGAAAGTAATCTGTGTATTGTCTTCTGTAGCAACAATTACTGCACTTTCCATTTGAGAAGTGACCCCTCCGTTACCTTTTACCATTACAAAGCTCTTCCCCAGTCTGTCTACCGGAACAGACTGATCCATCAATACATCATTATTGGTTACATTTACGTAAGCCCCGTTAAAATTTCCATTTGTAACTGTGATGGGTTTTGTAGAGGTAATCTTAGCTCCAATCAGACCCGTTTTATTTATATTCTTTTGAGAACTTACTACATCAAGAATATAAGACTGGCCTTTATTGAGAGTAAAAGTTTTCGTTGGGGAAGTAGTTCCATTTGAAAAAAGAAGAGAAGGATCATAACCTGAAATTTCCACCACTGTATTGTTTTCGGTTGCGGTAACACCAATAGAAGAATTCATATAGGTGGCAGAGCCTGCAATAGGAGCCATGCCGGCATAGAAAGTCGTTCCCAAAGCTGCTGCTCCTTTGGAAGTAAGGATTTCAGCCTGATTTTGAAGTGAGAATCTGTAATTAGCAAAGAACTTCTTAGCTCCCTTCACATGAAGTCCCATAGAATTTGCGGTGAATAGCTGAGACTGAGAAGTGGCAATTAAAAAATTATTAGGTACTGATACCGATATAGGATTGTTTTTGCTTACCTGTACTGTAGTGTAAAGCATATTATTATTGAAAACCTGTACGGAAAATGGTGTGGATTCGTCTGTAGACAGATACAAAAATCCTTGAAGTTGGCTAACATTAGCTTTCGCTGCCATTGGAGCAAACCAGTGTTCTGTATCCAATTGGGCATTCACTAATAGACAAAAAAAAGTGCAAAAAGCTAGTAGATATTTTTTCATGCGTTATTATAAGGGCCGCAAATTTAAGCATTAATAATCAAAATTTTATATAAAAAAAATCTTTGAATTCCGGATTATTCCATAATTATTAAATATTTAAAATTTACTTCATTTTACGTTCATGTTTGTTGGTTTTATTCCATAAAAAAATCCCGATGAAAAAATCATCGGGATTCAATATTTTTAAAAGTGGGATTATAAGCTTACTCTTACAAATCCTGTTACTTTTAGATCAGCGTTTACAGATTTTACATAATCAGCAACTGATATACTAGAATCTTTAATAAAATCCTGGTGTACCAAAGTGTTGTCTTTGTAGAATCTCTGCATTTTACCTTTCAAGATATTATCGATAATGTTTGCAGGCTTACCTTCTTCAGTAAGTTTGTGTCTTTCAATCTCTAATTCTTTGTCGATAGTTTCCTGAGAAACTTTAGTTTCGTCAAGAGCGATAGGGTTCATCGCAGCAGCTTGCATAGAAACAGATTTAGCAACTTCGTCAGCTCCGTCTACTTTTGCAGAAAGAGAAGTGATTGCAGCAATTTTGTTTCCAGCGTGGATATAAGCTCCTAGGAATGGTCCTTCGATTCTTTCGAATGTACCGATTTCGATTTTTTCACCGATAACACCTGTCTGCTCAATCAATTTATCAGCAACAGTCATTCCGTGGAAATCTGTAGCTAATAATTCTTCTTTAGTAGCAGCAAAGATTGCCATTTCAGCTAATTCATAAGCTAGCTCGATGAAAGCTTCGTTTTTACCAACGAAGTCAGTCTCACAATTTAAAGAGATAATAGCACCTAAAGTGTTATCTTCATTTACTCTTGCGATTACAGCACCTTCAGTAGATTCTCTGTCAGCTCTGTTAGCAGCTACTTTTTGTCCTTTTTTTCTAAGGATATCTACTGCTTTTTCGAAGTCTCCTTCAGCTTCAACTAGAGCTTTTTTGCAGTCCATCATACCTGCACCTGTTTGGTTTCTTAATTTAGCTACGTCTGCAGCAACTGGTGTATAAGACATAATATCTATTATTTTTTATTTAAGATTAGTATTAATTTTTAGCTTAATTTTAAAGCAGTGCAAAGATAATGATTTTAATGATAAACTAAAAAATGACTTTTCACGTTATTAATATATTTAATACTATTTTAAAGATTTGATTAATGAAAAAAATCTTCCTTCTCCTTTTTGTATGCATTTTTGCTCTTGGTTTTTCTCAAAAAAAGAAAAAGACAAAATCTAAAGCCGTAGTGGAAAAAGAAACTGTGATCATTTACACGGAGCAGGAAGCTGAAACTTCAAAAGAGACAAGGGTGATTGCTGGTTTCATCAAGCAAAATCCCGGGCATGCACGAACCGATTACTTTAAAAAAAGATTGATGGAAATTATCATGGCAGATAATTCTCCTGAAGCAAAACCTACTATAAAGCCAATCAGTAAAGAAAAGATTGAAAACATTGTTAAAAATAATGAACTGAACAGTGGTAAAGTAATTGCTGCTAATAAGGCATCTACTACAAATAATACGAAGAATACAGATAAAGTAAATAATGCTATCAATGCATTGAAAGAAGAAAGGTTGGCAACCTATGCTTCAGCAGGTTCTGCAAAAAGTGTAGGTTCTTCGGCTAAATCCGAACCTAGCGAAGCGAATAAGAAAACAGCAGCTATGCTTACCCATCTTTTTAATAATGATATTAATAAAAATGAAGCTTATATCAATATTAAAAACAGGTCAAGCTGTAATCTGATCGTGAAAATAAGTGGTAAAAAATATTATAATTTGAGTGTTCCTGCTAAAGGGGAAAACTTTATTCTGATTGATAAAGGAGAATATGTGCTGACCACGATGGTATGTGATGCAAAGTATTCTTCACTGAAGAAAATTACTCAGGATGTTGAGATCGCTCTCAATGTAGCTGATTAACGAAAGAAGAAAACTAAAGTAAAAAGGTTAAGAAATATTTCTTAACCTTTTTTATTTTTTATCCTTTAAACTGACCCATCGCGATAAATTTATCCTGTCTCTGGGTTTCAAGCTCCTGTCCTGTAAATTTGGAAAAAGCTTTGATATTCTGTAAAATTGAATTTTTCAAGTTCAGATAAGTGGTCTCCTGATCGTAGTGAGCACCTCCAAGTGGTTCTTCAATAATTCCGTCAATGAATTTTTCTCTTAGAGCATCGTTTGGAGTAAGGTTTAGTGCATTGGCAGCATCTTCTTTATGATCCCAGTTTCTCCATAGGATAGAAGAGCAGCTTTCCGGTGCAATTACAGTATACCAAGTGTTTTCCAACATATATACTTTGTTACCTACACCTATTCCTAATGCTCCACCACTGGCTCCTTCCCCAATGATGTAAGTGAAGATCGGAGTTTTCAGCTGAACCATTTCAAAAATATTTCTTGCAATTGCTTCTCCTTGTCCTCTTTCTTCAGCTTCCAGTCCCGGATAAGCTCCCGGTGTATCCACTAAAGTCACTACAGGGATGTTGAATTTCTCAGCAAGCTTCATTAGTCTTAAAGCTTTTCTGTATCCTTCCGGATTGGGCATTCCAAATCTTCTGTGCTGTCTTTCCTTAGTCGTTCTTCCTTTTTGAGTCCCGATGATCATTACTCTCTGACCATCCAGGGTAATCAATCCTCCAATCATTGCCGGGTCATCAGCGAAATTTCTGTCTCCGTGAAGTTCTAAGAAACTGCCTTTGTCTGCCATTCCGTTAATATAGTCCAAAGTATAAGGACGATCCGGATGACGGGACAGTTGTACTCTTTGCCAAGGTGTAAGATTTGAATAGATTTCTTTTTTCTTTTCTAAAATCTTATCCTCAATCTGGCTGCATGCTAATTTTACATCAACACCACTTTCTTCTCCTACTAAAGAACATGTCTGGTATTGATCCATCAATTCTTTGATAGGAAGTTCGAAACTTAAATATTCCATTTCTTGAAGTAAATTAAATCTTTCAAATGTATGAAAAATTATGGTAATTTTATTTAAAATTATTTATAGCATTGCTTATTCTGGCGATACTTTCCTCTTTTCCAATGATTTCCAGAATATCCGGAACATCTGGTCCTTTAAGTTCTCCTACTAAAGCTAATCGCAATGGCATCATTACTTTACCCATTCCCAATCCTTTGTTTTCTGCGAAATCATGCATCATCTGCTTTAATGTTTCTGCAGCAAAGTCTGTAGACTCAAGGGTTGTCGATAATTCTCCTAAAATAGCAGATGTTTCATCATTCCATGCTTTTTTAGAAGCTTTTTCATCATAAGAAGTAGGGGCTTCAAAGAAAAATTTTCCGTTTTCATAGATGTCTTTCGGGAAAGTAGCTCTTTCTTTCATCAGAGGAATTACTTTCAATAATTTTTCGTCGGTAGCACCTGAAAGATCAAGATCTGAGCTTTTAAGCATCTGAAGAAGTTCCTCATCTGATCTCATCTGAATATACTGGTGGTTGAACCATTCTGATTTTTCTTTGCTGAATCTTGCACCTGCCTTATGTACTTTATGAAGGTCAAATTCTTTAGCCATGTCATCCAAAGAAAGAATTTCCTTATCATCTGCCGGAGACCAGCCTAATAACGCAACCATATTGATGAACGCATCAGGAAGATATCCGTTTTCTCTGTATCCTTTAGAAACAGCACCTGTTGCAGGATCTTTGAAATCAAGTGGGAATACCGGGAATCCGAATTTATCACCATCTCTTTTGCTTAGTTTTCCTGAAAGTCCTTTCTTTAAAAATTGCTTTACAGCAGCAGTTAACGGATTGTCATTATCATTTTCACCCAGCATTGATTTGAATCTAGGGCTCTTTACTTCTGCAAAGAATGATTTGATGATCGGGGCAGATTCGTCAAAAGAAAACTGACTGTTCTTTGTTATAAATTCATCCGTAAAAGATTTTGTGATCCCGTCAATATTATCTTTACTGATTAATGCTGAAACATCAGGTTTTAGAATCAAAGAAAGGTGAGCAAATTGTGGAGCTTCCCACTCCATTGCTTCATATAATAAAGTGTGTAATCCTAAAGATGGTAGCCATTCTTCACCACGAATTACATGGGAGATTTCCATTTCATGATCATCGATAATGTTGGCAAAATGGTAAGTTGGCATTCCGTCATTTTTTACCAGCACTTTATCATCTAAAGTATTGGTGTTAACCGATGATTTTCCACGGATGATGTCTTCAAGATTCAATACTCTGTCTACAGGCATTTTGAATCTTACCACATATGGAGTTTTTGCATCCAATAATTTCTGGACTTCCTCTTCAGAAAGGGCAAGACTGTTTTTTAAACGGTTTCTTGTTTTATTATCATAAGAAAAAACCTCTCCGTTTGCTTCAAATTCTGCACGTACAGCATCCAATTCTTCCGGAGTATCAAAAGCCATATAAGCATAATCCGTTTTTAAGATCTGCTCTGTATATCTGTCATAGATGTCTCTTCTTTCAGATTGTCTGTAAGGGGCAAATTTTCCTCCTTTCTTAGGACTTTCATCAGGGATGATTCCACACCATTCTAAAGCTTCTTCAATGTATTCTTCAGCTCCTTCTACATATCTTGCGGTATCTGTATCTTCAATTCTCAATACAAATTCTCCCCCTTGATTTTTTGCAAAAAGGTAATCATATAATGCAGTTCTTACGCCTCCCAAATGTAAAGGTCCGGTAGGACTTGGAGCAAAACGTACTCTTACTTTCTCCATTTCAATTAAAATTTTTGCAAATTTACTTAAAATTATACGGTTGCGATACAATTATAACTGATTGTTGTTCTTTTGATCCCAAATTCTCTTTCACAGCTATTCTGGTTGAGGGATAAAAAAAGTACATTAAATTTCCTTAGGTAAATTACAGGAAACTTAATGTACTCTTATGATATAATGTGCTTAAGCTAGTTTAGAAAATAGATCTTATAGCACGCTCCAGCTTATAAATAGTTTTATAAGTGAAGGTTTTTTTTACCTGTTTCATCGTCTGTCTGGTTTGAAATGCATTTTGTATATCAGCCAGAGACAGATCAGAGTCTAAAACCTGAGCATAAAGATCACGGTGTTTGTTGAAAATATATGCCTCCATTTGGTTTTGCTTTGCTTTACTTTCCTGTAAAGATTTTAACATGGAACTTTGTCTCTGTCTGTAAAAAAACTGTACAGAGTTCAATTGTACAACATCATCATCTTTCTTTAGAAGCTGAATCCAGAATTCCCAGTCCTCATATCCAAATTTCATATGAGTATCATAACCACTGGTCTTCAGGTAATCTTCTTTCCTGAAAATCCCGGAACAGAAGATATGATTGGCAAATAATAAAGCTTCGTAATCATATTTCGGTAGATCCCAAGGCTCATTTTTAGCATCAAAAAATACGGCTTTACAGTAAACTAATCTGAGCTTTGGATTTTTTTCAAATTCTTTTTTGGCAAGCTCTATATACTGAGTTCCGATTTTATCATCACCATCCAAAGGAAGGATATATTTCCCTTTGGCCATTTTTATTCCATTATTTCTGCTGGCGGCAAGCCCCTGATTTTCCTGATTAAGTTTGGTAAATCTTGGATCTTTGGCACAATAGTCATCTATTATAGCTTCAGAATGATCTGTAGAGCCATCATTTACGATGATACATTCCCAAGAATCTGAGGTTTGGGCAATAACAGAATCTAAAGTTTCAGCCAGATATTTTTCCTGATTGTAGCAGGGAACTACAATAGATACAATTTCATTCATAATTTTCCTGTTTTTCCGATTAACCCATGAACTATTCCTTTGAGAATATTCCTGGAAAATAATATATTTTCTTTAAAGTTTCCTTTAGATGAGAAGAATTTTTTACGGGCTACAATCAAACGTTCCCGGATTACAAAAAATAAACTTCCTGAATATTTTTTCGTTAACCAGATCCTGTTTCTGGTCATATAGTATTCATATACTTTTCCTCTGGAGCTGTCAGACTGATATGCTACAAGTTCCGTATCAACTGCAATTTTCCATCGGTTGCTCTTTTTGATTCTGTAACACCATTCAGATTCTTCATAATACATAAACAGATCTGCTTCCATGTATCCCATGTCATCCAGAACTTCCTTTTTAAACATCATAGCACTTCCATTGATATAGGCCATATCATAAGTCATTCCCTGAGATCCTGCATCTTTTACGTTTTTCAGGAAATTGATATGGTTTCCTTCAAATCCCTTTTTAGGAAATAGGAGCCCTCCGTCAGAAAAAATAAAATCAGGATTGTTATGGTACAGTAATCTTGGGCCAATTACGCCCAATGATGCGTCGGATTTTAATTTTAAATACAGCTGTTCGATAGTAGTGGCGTCGATATGAATATCAGGGTTAAGAATGAAAAAATATTTCTTTCCCCATTCAATAGCTTGCCTGATTGCCCAGTTATTGGCATATGCATACCCAAGATTGCTTCCCATCTGATGAAAGAAAAAATGATGAGCTTTGCAATAGGTTTCCAGCTCTTTTCCATCATTAGAGTTATTATCAAGAATAATAAAAGAATCATTGCTTATTTCTCCTTTATCGATGAGCATTGACAGCTGTCTGATGATCTCTTTAGAGGAGTTATAATTTAATATTATTATAATTAATTCTTTTATATCTCTCATTAAATAGTCATATTTGTAGCCGCAAAAATAAATAAATATAATGAAAAAGAAAGTTCTTTATTTTATGCCTGATAATCCGATGTCTGGAAAGGCCGGAAATACTACCAGGCTTAATTATATGCTTTCTTATTTTAACGAAAACAAGGCGCTTGATGTTACTTTTGTTTCATTGAGAGACTGGGGAATGTGGAAAAAGGAAGAAGAAATCCTGTTTCATGAGAAATTCCCGAATATTCAGTTGCATCTTTTGGATAAGAAATATAAAAAAAGTTTTTTTAAGTATCTTTTTTTATATAAAATACCTTATTTATTTAAAATAAACTCGATAGATACAACAAGTTATATTCTTAGAAAAGAATTTTCGGAAATTATTAAAAAATCTGCTTTTGATGTTGTATTAATAAGCTATGCAACATGGGGAAGACTGGTTAACGAAGTTTCTGCCGGGACCTGTAAAATTATTGATACCCATGATTTTATTACTGCACAGAGCCGTCATAAACGTACTGTCGGAAAGCTATTTCAGGATGAGATATCCATTTTAAAACAGTATGATAATATCTGGACTTATTCGGTAGAGGAGGAGTATATATTTGATCAGTTTACCAATAAGAAGGTCACTTTGATGCCTGTTTCATTTCCTGAGAACTTTAGTGAAAAAAAACAGGAGTTTAAATATGATATTATTTACGTTGCCAGTGATAATCCACACAATATAAATGGAATTCAATGGTTTTTAAAAGAAGTATTACCTTTGCTGAATAATGTTAAAATTCATATCATTGGTAAGATTGGTAAGGCAATTGCAGAAGATTATCCAAATGTAATTAAATATGGTATGGTAGATGACTTACAGGAATTCTACAACCATGCAAGAGTTGCCATTTGCCCAATGATGAGTGGAACGGGTGTGAAAATTAAAGTACTGGAAGCCTTATCCTATGGATTACCGGTAGTAACAAACAGAAGAGGAGTAGATGGACTCATTAATAAAAAAAATAACGGATGCTTGGTAAGCCAGGACCCTGTAGAATTTTCAGAATCCATTCATCAGCTTATGAATGATGATGTTTTTTATGAAAAGGTAAAAAAACAGGCAATTTGTTATTTTAAAGAAAACCACAACTCAAAAATAGAAAAAGAAATTCTTGATTCTATTTTTTTATAAAATTTATGAAGAAAAAAATCTTAATTGACCTCGAACGTCTAAGATACCCCAATTCAGGAATAGCTAATGTGTTTAGAAACCTCGCAAAAGGATTACAAGAGGGGAATTCTAAGTTTGAAATATTTTTTTTCGGTAAGAAAGAACAGCTCGAAAAATTTGAGCCTATACCGAATTGTGTGCTTTGGAACAAAACACATCGTTTTTTTGAGCGTTTTAGTGGTGAGTTTGATCTGATTCATGTAAGCCATCAGCTTTCTTCTTATTTTCATAGAAATTACAAAGACACAATTAAAATCATTACCCTTCATGATCTGAATTTTTTGCATGAAAACCTTACCGATTTCAAAAAGAAAAAAATGCTTGGTAAAGTGAGAAGCAATGTAAAAAATGCAGATTATATTGTCTGTATCTCAGAACATGCCAAGCAGGATTTTATTCAGAATAAAAAGCTTTTTACTTTTACTAAACTTAAAGATATTGTTGTTATTCACAATGGAATTCAGCTTCCTGAGCAAAGGGAATATCAATTGGGAAAATACAGTTATTTAAAAAATAAAAAGTATATTTTAAATATCGGGGTTCTTTTTAATAAAAAAAATCAGCTGACTTTAGTTGAAATGCTACCTTATATAAAGGAGGATCTTGTGCTTATTGCATCAGATGAGAAGTCATCTTATGCCGCTGAAGTGAAACAGAGAATCAAAGAGTTACATTTAGAACAAAGAGTTTATTTTCTTAAAAATCTTTCGGAAGAGGAGAAGTATGCTGTCATTCAGCATTCGGAAGCAATGTGCCACCCTTCTATTGCAGAAGGTTTTGGGATACCTCCTATTGAAGCTATGGCTTTTGGTAAACCTGTTTTTCTTTCGAAATATACAAGCCTTCCGGAAATAGGCGGGGATGCGGCTTTTTATTTTGAAAGTTTTGAACCGAAATTAATGTCTCAGTTATTTCAGGACAAAATGAATCTTTATCGCAGTCATGAGGAAGACATGAGCCAGAAAATAAAAAATTGGACAGAGCAATATAGTTATACCGCAATGTCCAATAATTATCTTAAATTTTATGAATCTGTTCTGAATAAGAACTAAGCTTTATATTCCAGAATAGTTTTTTCAATAATTTTTACACAATCCAATAATTGCTCTTCAGTAATTACCAATGGTGGTGCTAATCTGATGATGTTCCCGTGGGTTGGTTTAGCAAGCAATCCGTTTTCTTTTAATTGTAAACAAAGATTCCATGCTGTAGAGCTGTCTGGAGTATCGTTGATCAGGATAGCATTTAAAAGTCCTTTTCCTCTTACTTTGGTAATCAGATCTGTCTTTTCAATAAGTTTATCGATCTCAGCTCTGAAAAGCTGTCCAAGCTCTTCTGCTCTTTCAGATAATTTTTCATCAGCTACTACATCTAATGCTGCTACAGCTACCGCACAGGCAATTGGATTTCCACCGAATGTAGAACCATGTTGTCCTGGCTTAATCACATTCATAATCTCATCATTAGCTAATACTGCAGATACAGGATACATTCCTCCTGAAAGTGCTTTTCCAAGGATTAAGATATCCGGCTGTACATTTTCATGGTGACAGGCGATCAGTTTTCCTGTTCTTGCAATCCCTGTCTGTACTTCATCGGCAATGAAAAGTACATTATGTTTTTTACACAGCTCAGAAGCATTTTTAAGGAAGTTTTCATCCGGAACATATACTCCGGCTTCTCCCTGGATAGGTTCTACAAGGAATGCTGCAATATTTCCAGCTTCTCTACTTAATATTTCTTCTAATGCTGTAATATCATTGTAAGGAATCTTGATAAATCCTGGGGTAAAAGGACCATAGTTTTGGTTGGCATCCGGATCATTAGAGAAAGAAACGATAGTGGTTGTTCTTCCATGGAAGTTATTTTCACAAACTACGATCTTTGCTGCATTTTCTGAAATTCCTTTTACTTCATAGCTCCATTTTCTGGCTAATTTTACAGCTGTCTCTACTGCTTCAGCTCCGGAGTTCATAGGTAATACCTTATCAAATCCGAAAAGGGTAGTGATTTTCTGTTCGTATTCCCCTAATTTAGAGTTGTAGAATGCTCTTGAAGTTAAAGCTAATTTCTGGGCCTGCTCTACCAAAGCTCCTACGATTTTAGGGTGTGAGTGTCCTTGATTTACAGCAGAATATGCTGAAAGAAAATCATAATACCTCTTTCCCTCTACATCCCAAACGAAAACACCTTCTCCGCGATCCAGAACTACTGGTAGAGGGTGATAGTTATGCGCTCCATGTTTGTCTTCAAGGTCAATAAAGTACTGTGAGTTTTTTGTTGTTTCTGCTGACATATGTTTTGGTTTTCAACAAATTTACACAATATTAGTGAGATGAATGAACAAATACCAGGTGCAGTTAAAGGTCAGAATTGAAGTAAATTTTGAGGCAGAATAAGGGTGAATCAGAGAATATTTTCTTTACAGTCTCTTGTTGCAGGTATTATATCTTTACATGAAGTTGATTTTTGAAGGTTAATTTTTATTAAACTATAAATGAGTTGATATTTAAATGATATATTGTTTTTTTATAGATAATAAGCAAAAAACTCTCTGAAAACCGAATAGAAGTCTCTGATTTCAAAATAAACAGGGCTTGAACTTTCAATATTTTTAAAATGATGCTCCCTGAACAGTTTTTTGATTCTGGTCTGATGATAAAACTGTGATACAGAAATAATACGGCTATACTTTAAGCTATCAGCAATTTTTATAGTATTGATAACAGTCTTCTCTGTATTATCCCCAAAGTTATCCACAAGTATCTTTTTGGCAGGGATTTTATTTCTTATCAGATATTTTTTCATCTCCGTACCTTCCCAATAGCCTTCTTTTCCAAGGCCTCCACTAACCAGGATTTCTTTGGTTTGTTTTTTCTGATAGAGCTCAATACTTTTGTCTAATCTTGCTTTCAACCTTGAAGAAAGGCTTCCATCTTCATTTACCTTATTTCCGAAGACCACAGCAATATCGGCTTTCTGATTAGGGTTTGTAAAGCCATCATAACTGATATATAGGGAATGAATAACAAACCAGGAGAAGGCAATTAAGAGGGTGAATTTAATAATATTTTTAAGCATACTGTAGAGGTACAAATAATTAAATTTGGATTTTTTTTTGTAAATATATTTCAACAGTTTAATAAATGATTTTGATAACATTCATATAAGGATCAATATATGTTTTAGAAGTTGTTTTTCCATCATAATCATCATGTACAAACATTCCTCCTTCTGAATAACCTTTAAGCGTTGATTTGAATTTTAATTGCATCGCAGGCTTCCATGTATCTTTATTAAGAAGTGTGTAGCTTTTTTCTGTGCCAATAATTAAATAATCCTCGCCTATAGATCCATTAATGTAATCATTATATTGATTATCCGTAGAACCATTGACTGTTTGTACTATTTTCCCATTACTATTATAGATTTCTGTTTTCTCAGGTGAAATTATAATATAATTGAGAGTATTTCTTATTTGTTCACTGGCCAAGAGTTTTTCTTTATAAATAGGATTGTAGTTTTTATCTAAGGGGTATTTATTGCTATTCTCTTTAGTAAAAGGTTTTTTCATAAAGGTATAATATGTCTGCCCTTTTTTTGCTGTTTTTAAAATATTTCCTTTGGTATCAGTAATTATATGGGTGTAGGCGCCTGTCTTTTCATTTCTATTGGCGCCGATAAGAAATTTGTTTTTAGAAAATGTGGCAAAATAATAGGTTGGGCCTTTAATACGATACATGGTCTTGCCGTTTTTTTTCTGAATAAATATACTTTCTGAGTTATTTTGATCATTACTATCGTTGATTCGTAGTATAAAAATATCTTCCAAATACATTACCCGTTGTGTTATGGTTTGTTTTGACCATAAAGGGTGATATTTAAGAATGTTTTTTTCTAAGTTTTCTTTGTTTTGATATCCCGGACTATCTAAAGACATATAATTGATAGATTCTTCGCGAGTATATTCGTGTAAAATTTCTCCCTTAGAATTTAAAATTGCAAGACCATGATTTTCGGGATTTTCTGCAATTATCTGGCCCTCGGAATATCTAAGGTTAGATTCTGAATAAATTTTATTCTGAATGATTTCAAGACTTTTGTTGATGTAGATTGTGGATTTTATTTTTGAATAAATATGATCAACATAATTGGTTCCAACCAACATAATTTCCTTATCATATTCTTCATCTTCATCGTTCAATGGACCTAAGCTATCAAACTGATTTTCAAAATACCTTTTTCCTGTAATCAGGTTCTCCACATAAATTTTTCTGTAATCTTGAATAATTGCCAGATCACCGGTAATATAAATAGTGGTGCTTTCTACTGTTTTTACTTTTTTTCCTGTCTGATCATAGATTACAGTATGCCGTTGAGGGGCTTCTTTTTGAGCTTGAAAATATTTCCCGGAAAAGGTTATTTCTGAATATTCGGCAGGGATAATCTGTTCTCCTTTTTCATTATAAACGCTTGTTAAATTATCGATGCGGACTTTGATAAATCCATCAGCAAGTTGAGAGGTGTTTTTAACCCGAAGTCTTGAAAATCCATCTTTTTTATCCGAGATAAAGTAATCATTGGTTGGAAAGCATTTTGGAGTGATCATCTTTCCCTGAGCATTGATTACAGCATGGCATTTAGATCCTTGAGACTGTCCGGGCTTTGGCGGAATATAAAGAATAATGTCTGCCAGGCCATTCTTAAAATCTGATATGCTGTAATATTGGGTAGGGAGAATAAATTTACCTTTTTCATCAATCAATCCCCATCCTGTCGCTGTAAGAACTTTTGCAAGTTTAATGTCAGAGTTTCTTTTTATCGGTAGAAATTGGCCCACCAGTAAAAATTTTCCTTCAAAAGGATTGGTTTTTAGAGGAGTGTCGGGGCTTAAGATACTGTCTCTATGAATAGTTAGAATTTGTTTGAATTGAGAATAAGCAAGGGCATAAAAGGTCAATAAAAAAAATAAAGCGATTTTTTTCATATAAATCATGGTTTAACCAAATATACCAAGAAAAAATAATCCGTCACACTATAAGTATGACGGACTATTAAAAGTTGTATTATAAATAATCTTAGTGATTATCATATTTTCTGTCCATTACAAAATCCTCCATGAATTTCGTAGTGTAGTTTCCTGCAAGATAATCTTCATTATCCATCAGCTGTCTGTGGAAAGGAATCGTTGTTTTTACTCCTTCAATATAGAATTCCTCAAGAGCACGTCTCATTTTTGCAATAGCTTCTTCACGGGTTTGAGCCGTAGTGATAAGCTTAGCAATCATAGAGTCGTAGTTAGAAGGGATGCTGTATCCGGAATATACGTGAGTATCTACTCTGATTCCGTGTCCGCCAGGGATGTTTAATCCTGTGATTTTTCCTGGAGACGGTCTGAAGTCTGCATAAGGATCTTCAGCGTTGATTCTACATTCGATTGAATGTAATTTCGGGTAATAGTTGATTCCTGAAATAGGAGTTCCTGCAGCAAGAAGAATCTGTTCTCTGATCAGGTCATAATCAATTACCTGCTCAGTAATAGGGTGCTCTACCTGGATTCTTGTATTCATCTCCATGAAATAGAAATTTCTGTGTTTGTCTACAAGGAATTCGATAGTTCCCACTCCTTCGTATCCAATGAATTCAGCAGCTTTTACAGCAGCATCACCCATTTTCTCACGAAGTTCATCAGTCATAAACGGAGAAGGTGTTTCTTCCGTTAATTTCTGGTTTCTTCTCTGTACAGAACAGTCTCTTTCAGAAAGGTGGCAAGCTTTACCGAATTGATCACCTGCAACCTGAATTTCGATGTGTCTAGGCTCCTCGATCAGTTTCTCCATATACATACCTCCGTTTCCAAAGGCAGCTACAGCTTCCTGAATTGCAGATTCCCAGTGATCTTTAAGGTCTTCAGCTTTCCATACTGCTCTCATTCCTTTACCACCACCACCGGCAGTTGCTTTAATCATTACAGGGTATCCTGTTTCTTCAGCAACCTTTACAGCGTGCTCATAAGATTCAATAAGTCCGTCAGAACCTGGTACACATGGTACACCTGCAGCTTTCATGGTAGCCTTAGCGTTAGCTTTGTCTCCCATTTTTTCAATCTGCTCAGGAGATGCTCCAATGAACTTGATTCCGTTTTTCTCGCAAATTCTTGAGAAGTTAGCATTTTCAGATAAGAATCCGTAACCTGGGTGAATGGCGTCTGCGTTCGTAATTTCCGCAGCGGCAATAATGTTAGGGATTTTAAGATATGAGTCTTTGCTCATTGCAGGGCCAATACAAACCGCTTCATCAGCAAATCTTACGTGAAGACTGTCTTTATCAGCAGTAGAGTATACTGCAACGGTTTTGATCCCCATTTCTTTACAAGTACGTAAAATACGCATTGCAATTTCGCCACGATTGGCAATTAATATTTTTTTGAACATCTCTCCGAAATTTTAAATTATAAATTTTGAATTTTAAATTATTTTAAATGAAACAGTTTCATCTAAAATTTATAATCTTTAATCTAAAATTCCTTAAGATGGATCTACTAAGAATAATGGTTGGTCATATTCTACCGGAGTTGCATCATCAACTAAGATTTTAACAATTTTTCCGCTAACTTCAGATTCAATCTGGTTGAATAACTTCATTGCTTCAATTACACAAACTACTTTACCAACAGAAACATCGTCACCTACATTTGCAAATACGTCTTTATCCGGAGATGGTTTTCTGTAGAAAGTACCGATCATTGGAGACTTGATCGTTATATATTTACTGTCATCAGATGCAGTCTCAGCTTTTTCAGCAGCAGGGGCAGGAGCAGAAGTTGCAACAGGAGCTTGAACAGCTACCGCTTGTGGAGCAGTGTGGTATACTGCAGGCTGTGCATAAACAGCGTCACTTCCAGCTAATGGAGTTTTAATAGTGATTTCGAAATCTTTAGTTTTGTACTTCACTTCTGAAACTTCAGCCTTAGATACAAACTTAATAAGATTCTGTATGTCTTTAATGTCCATAAATTTGATATTTGATTTTGATCCAAAGATACCAAAAAAACGTAAAAAACAACAAAAAACCGCCAAATTTTATCAAAATTGGGCGGTTTTTGTATTAAAATGAGGCTTTTTCAATGAAAAGCGACTCTTAGTTTTCTTCAGTAGCAGCTACTTCTTTTTCCAATACTACTTTACCTCTGTAGTAAAGTTTTCCTTCATGCCAGTGAGCTCTGTGGTATAGGTGAAGCTCTCCTGTTGTTGCATCTTTAGCTAATTGAGGAACTACAGCTTTGTAGTGAGTTCTTCTCTTATCTCTTCTTGTGGACGATTGTCTTCTCTTTGGATGTGCCATTTTCTAATAACTTTTTTAATTGATGAGCGATGAGATTCATCATCTCATCATATTTAAATTATTCTATTTAATTATTGTCTCTTAATTTTCTTAAAGCGTCCCATCTGGGATCACTCTCATGTTCTTCCTCTTCAGCTTCTTCAATTTCTTTCGGACTGAACTGGTCAAGAATTTTTATATCTTCATCACTTACATTCGGTGATATTTTTTTCATTGGAATAGAAAGCATTACGTTTTCGTAGATCAGATGAGCTACATTAAAAGCGTGCTCTGCGGTAGGAATAGTGATAACATCTTCATTGCTGTCATCATATTCTTCCCCAAAATTCACCAGAATTTTGATTTCATTCTCAATAGGGTAGTCAAAATTTTCATTTGTGATATCACAAACCAGTTCAACTAAACCTTGTATTTTAATCTCAAACTCCAGAAATGTAGTATGCTTATCTAAAAATACATTTACTTCTATTCTGGGATTTGTAAATTCCTGCTCAGTGTCAAATAATTGAAAGAACGTTTTATCTATCTCAAACTTGAACTCGTGTTTTCCGTTTTTAAGTCCGGAAAAGCTTACATCGTAGTTTCTTAACTTGTCCATAAAATGAGTGTGCAAAAATATGCATTTTTTTTATAATAACAAACAAAATCTAAAACAAATTAATTTAAAATTTGTTTTAACAATTTATGCTTCAGTTTCCTCAGGAAGATCTTCGTCTATTCCGTTATCAACAGCTATTTTTCTCGGCTGAAGGCGGCTGCTCATCAGTTCACCATATTCACTTCTGTTCTTAAAAATCTTAATAGCAGTGAAAATTGCTTCCATAAAACTCTGCTCATCAGCAATATTTTTTCCCGCAATATCATATGCTACCCCATGATCCGGAGAGGTTCTGATAAAAGGAAGTCCTGCGGTATAATTTACCCCTTCTTCATAAGCCAGTGTTTTGAACGGAGCTAATCCCTGATCGTGGTACATTGCTAAAACTGCATCAAAGTTCCTGTATTTGTTAGGCTGGAAGAAGCTGTCTGCGGGGAAAGGACCAAATGCGAGAATTCCATTATCTGAAAGTTCCTGAATAGCGGGGCTTATGATCTCAATTTCTTCACTTCCGATAACACCGCCATCACCAGCATGAGGATTTAATCCCAATACCGCAATTTTAGGCTTCTGAATACAGAAATCTTCAATAAGAGTCTGGTTCAGGACCTTAATCTGTTTTTTGATTTTTTCTTTGGAAATATTCTCAGCTATCTGAGCAATAGGGATATGATGGGTGGAAACAGCTACTTTAAGATCTTCAGTTACCAGGAACATTAATCCTTTTTTATTGAACTTTTCTTCAAAATATCCAGTATGTCCGGTATGTTTAAAGCCCATTTTTACCATTTCATCCTTGTTGATAGGAGCTGTTACAAGAACGTCAATATCTCCATTCATTAAAGCTTCAGTAGCTGCTTCTAAAGAATCAATTGCCATTTTGGTAGATTCTTCTGTAGGAACTCCCAGTTCTACATTTACATTTTCTTTGGTGAGATTCAGCATATTCAGCTTGCCGGGCTGGGCCTGGGAAGCTTCATTGATATAATTGAAATTAAGATTCAGCTTGAAAATATTTTTCTGATAAGTAAATAATTTTCCCGAACCAAAAATCACAGGAGTGAAAAAATCCGTAATGGTTTTGTCTGTCAGAGACTTCATGATGATCTCCGGACCGATGCCATTGAAATCACCGATTGAAATTCCTACTCGTACTTTATGGTTTTTTGGGCTCATTTTGATTATCTTTGAAGATTATAATTTACAAATTTAGCAAAAAATAATATGTTCACAGGAATTATTGAAGCAGTTGGTGTTATTGAAAAGATTGAAGAGAAAGGAAGCAACATAGATTTCACCCTGACATGCCCTTTTACAAACGAGCTTAAAATTGATCAGAGCCTTGCTCACAACGGTTGTTGTCTGACAGTGGTTGAGATTAAGGAAAACCAATACGTAGTTACAGCAATCAACGAAACACTGGAGAAAACAAATCTTGGAAAATGGGGTTTGGGAACTGTTGTGAATCTGGAACGTTGTATGAAAATGGATGGAAGACTGGATGGTCACATCGTTCAGGGTCACGTAGATAAAACAGGAGAAGTGGTAGGGATCGAAAATAAAGACGGGAGTTATTTCATTACCATGAAATATGATGCAGACGGAAATTTTGTAACCGTACCTCAGGGTTCTATTACAGTAAATGGAATTAGTTTAACTGTTGCGAAAAGTGAAGATACACAGTTTTCTGTAGCCATTATTCCCTACACCTGGGAGTTTACCAATATGAAACACCTGAAAATTGGTGATAAAGTAAACCTGGAATTTGATATCATTGGTAAGTATATTGCTAGGTTAATTAAAAAGTAGGATGTCATTAAATAAATATAAAGGATATAGCTTAAGGAATCGTGTGTTTTTCGGTTTCTTACTGGTATGCTTTTTAAGTGTTGTGGCAACATCACTGGTTCCTTATTTTGTATTGAGAAATAATTCCCTGCAGCAGAGTAATATCGATATGCAGGAAAAAACCAATGCAGTAATGAGATATCTGGATTATGCTGTAAGCCGTACATTGGTAGAGACAAAAGATCTGCCGAAGGTTCTGGGGAATAAGATCTTTGAGATCGCAGATATTAATCAGCATGATATTGTCATTTATGATCTGCAGGGGAACTATGTACTTTCCAATAAAGATGAAAGCCTGATTGATCAGAAAAGACTTTCTATGGAAATTATCAACAAGATTCTGTCTACGGATGCAAGAGTTGATATGACCAGATATGATGCTGCCAAAGATGCTAAGCTTACCTCTTCCTATCTTTTACTGAAGAACAATGAACTGGAGCCTATCGGTATTGTTTATATTCCTTTATATCATAATGAATCAGCCTACCTTGATGTATTGCATCAGTATGTCAAATATATTCTTTTAGTCGATATATTCCTTATCCTGTTCAGTATCTGGATAAGTTGGGTGACCTCTAACAGCCTGGCAAAAACGATTACAAAATTCTCTGATATGATTACCCGTATTACATTGTTTGAAAATGAAATGCGTCCTATCAGATATTATAAAAATGATGAGTTGAATGCCTTGGCAAGAGCATATAACAGAATGATTCTTCAGATTCAGGACCAAAAAGAAAGGTTAAGGTTTAAAGCCTCTGAAGAAGCATGGCGAGAAATGGCAAAACAGGTGGCTCATGAAGTGAAAAACCCGCTTACTCCTATGAAACTTACCATTCAGAATTTTGAAAGAAAATTTGATCCGGAAGATCCAAACATCAGAGAGAGGGTAAAGCTGATGAGTAAAACAATGGTAGATCAGATCGATCTGATTGCTACCGTAGCTTCTGCATTCTCAGAATTTGCCAAGCTTCCTGAAAAAAATAACGAAGTAATCAATTTGAATACTGAAGTAGAAGATATTCTTCGTGTATTCAATGATGACAGTATCTTTATGCATGCTAACAAGGGTGATATTATGATTAATATGGATAGGATTTATCTTTCCAGGATCATTACTAATCTTGTGACCAATGCTAAGCAGGCTGAAAGTGATGAAAGAAAGCTGATTATCAATGTAGATGTGGAGCAGCATCAGCGAAGGGTGATTATCTCTATTCAGGATAACGGAATTGGAATTCCTGAAAATATGTACGAAAGAATTTTTGAGCCTAATTTCACTTCCAAAAGCAGTGGAATGGGGCTTGGCCTGTCTATGGTAAGAAAAATGATTGAAGACTATAAGGGAGAGATCTCCGTGAAATCGGAAGTAGGGAAGGGGTCTACGTTCATCATTACATTACCTACCAATTTATAGTGAAATCTTTTAAGTTTAAGCAATTTGAGATCCGGCAATCCAAAGACGTCTTCCGTGTAGGAACAGACGGTGTTTTGCTTGGCGCTTTAGCAAATATAGAATCGGCTTTCCGTGTTTTGGAAGTAGGAACCGGAACGGGGTTGATCTCATTGATGCTGGCACAAAGAAATTTGCATGCTGATTTTTTAGGATTGGATATTAATGCAGATGCTGTAGCCCTGACAAGACTTAATTTTGAAAATGCACCTTTCAGCGCAAGATTAAAGAATCTGTATCAGGATTTTAAAACCTTTGAAACGGAAGAAAAATATGATCTGATTGTTTCAAACCCTCCTTATTTTGAAGAATCCGGATCCGATAAAGATAAAATTGCCCGCCAGACAGTAGAATTGAATTTTAAGCAGCTTATCGCTCAGTCTGCCGGTTTTTTGTCTGAAGATGGCTCTCTTTCTGTTATTATTCCGGTTGAGGGTGGAGAAGTCTTTGTCTCAATGGCAGAAGACTGTAATCTGTTTCTCAACAGAAAGGTTAATATCAAAGGAATTGAAAATGCCAAAACAAAAAGATTGGTCTTAGAATTTTCTCCAACTGAAAAAAAACTTCTGGAATCTGAGTTTATTATAGAAAAAAGTCCGAGAATATACTCGGACCAATATCTTGAACTCACTAAAGAGTTTCATATCTTTAAAAAAGAAGCCAGAGGTTAGGATTTCATAATTTCTTATTCTCTGTATTTCTTAATTTTTTATTCAAATAATTCTGCTGTATCCAATACTGATACTTTTCCATCCTCACATCTGATAGCTTCACCAGGGAAGTTTTGGATCATATGGTAATCGTGTGTTGCCATTACTACAGCGGCTCCATTTTCAAGGGCAACCTGCTTCAGTAAGGTCATAATTTCGTTGGAAGTTTCAGGGTCAAGGTTTCCTGTTGGCTCATCTGCCAGGATCAGGTCCGGGTGGTTAAGCAGGGCTCTTGCGATGGCGATACGTTGTTGTTCACCTCCTGAAAGTTCGTGTGGCATTTTGTGCTTTTTGCTCTTCATGTTCACACTTCCCAATACTTCATTGATTCTGTCTTCTATTTTTACGTTATCACTCCATCCTGTGGCTTCCAAAACAAATTTAAGATTCTTTTCAACAGTTCTGTCAGAAAGCAACTGGAAATCCTGGAATACAATTCCTAGTTTTCTTCTTAGATTGGGGATATCAGACGGTTTTAATTTAGCCAGGTCAAATCCTACCACAGATCCGTGTCCTGATGCTAATGGAATGTGTCCATAAAGCGTTTTCAGAAGGGAACTTTTTCCGGAGCCTGTTTTTCCAATAAGATAGCAGAATCTGCCTTTTTTAATATTAAGATTGACATCAGAAAGAACAGTGAAGTTTTTTTGAGCAATTTTAGCGTGCTGTAAACTTATAATATTGTCTCCGGAGATATTTGTATGTGGCATAATTTAATTTTAAAGGCTATTTCTAACAAAAAATTTTCAATCTTTAAAAATAGAAAAAAGAAGTCTATTTGACTCTAATTTTAATAAATTTTAACAACAAAAAATGCCTGAAAAGGAAATTTTCAAGCATTTTTTGTATATGATAATAAAAGATTATCTCTTAGCGCGTGTTGCACTGATCGTTAAACTCTTTCTGCCTTTAGCTCTTCTCGCAGCCAAAACTCTTCTTCCATTTGGCGTAGACATTCTTTCTCTGAAACCGTGTTTGTTTCTTCTTTTTCTTTCTGATGGCTGGAATGTTCTTTTACTCATTACTATATGTTTAAATCGTAATTAATCTATTAATTTTCAGGTTGCAAAGATATATAAAATTTTATAAGATACAAACTTTAATTATCTTTTTTTAAAATTATCTATTGTGTTTTTTTTATCGGACATTTACAAACCCTTATGGAGACCTGAATTTATCTGTGCAAAAATAATATTTAAATGATTTATATAAAAGCTTTATCTTTGAAAACTTAAATTTTAACGAAAATAAACACAAGATGTTTACACCAGCAGAACTTTTAGAGATCAATACATTACTTACACCTGAAAACAAAATAGTTATTCTTACCCACTATAATCCGGATGGTGATGCTATTGGTTCCAGTCTGGGATTGAAACATTATTTAAAGGCAAAAGGAATTCATGCAGAGGTTATCGTTCCCAACGATTTTCCAAAATTTCTGAAATGGATGCCGGAGTCCAAAAAAGTGATTATTGCAGAATACAAAAGAAAGCTGGCTGCTGATATGATTGCTGCTGCAGATGTTATTTTCTGTCTAGATTTTAACTCTCCTTCCAGAATCGGTTTATTGGGAGACTGGCTGGTAAAGGCTCAGGGAAAGAAAATTCTTATTGACCACCACCAACAGCCGGAACAATTTGACTTTGTTTACTCGGATACGGTAATTCCTGCTACTTCACAGATGATTTATCATTTCATTGAAGCGCTGGAAGATGAAAAACTGGTGAACCAGGATATGGCAGAATGTATGTATACCGGAATTATGACTGATACAGGTGGTTTCCGTTTCCGTTCTACCAGTGCTACTACCCATAGAATTATTGCGAATCTGATTGAAAAAGGAGCAGATCCGGCGATGATTACTTCCAATACCTGGGATACCAATACTGTTTCACGCCTTCATTTGCTTGCTTTGGTTTTAGGAAGAATAGAAGTGGTGAATAATGGTACCGTAGCTATTTTAAGCCTTACAAGAAATGAGCTTAAAGAATTTGGTTTCCAGAAAGGTGATACAGAAGGCTTTGTAAATTATGGTTTAAGTATTGCCGGAGTGAAAATGTCTGCCTTCTTTATGGAAGATCTTTATGAAGACTTTATCAAAATCTCATTTAGAAGTAAAGATGATGTGGATGTAAACCAATTCTCAAGAAAATACTTCAATGGTGGCGGTCACATTAATGCTGCCGGAGGAAAATCATATGGTTCTCTGAACAATACGATTGGAAATTTTAAAGATGTTTTAGATAAAGACGACTTTATTAAATCCTAAAGTTATTTTGTAATTGCTTGTTTATATGATGGCTTTTTGTTAGTTTTGATGTAAAACCTACTAAAAAACGAAACATTATGAAAACAAGATTACTCGCGATGCTGTTTGCATTGCCATTGGCTGCAAATGCGCAATTTACCCAAAACTTTGATGCCGGAACAACCACTCCTGCCGGCTGGACTGTCATTAACGGAGGGGATGCTGCTGGATTTATCTTTAGTGCCGGGGCTCCGAGAAGTGTGTATTCATTACCCAATGCCGCTCAGATTAATTACTCAGCTACAGCACATGATGATTATTTGGTAACTCCCGCTATTACTGTGACTGCAGGGGTTAATACCAGATTAACTTATTTTGTAAAGAATCAGGACCCTAATTATGTGGAAAATTATGAAATTAAATTGTCCACAACAACAGCTACGGCTGCAGCTTTTACTACTGTATTAACTCCGGAGGCACCAGCTCCTAACAAGTGGACGTTCTTTTCCGTAGATCTTTCTGCTTATGTAGGGCAAACAGTGTATGTAGGGTTTCATGCAGTTTCTACAGATAAATTCAGATTGCTGTTTGACAGTATTAACAATGATGTTGCTCCTACTACAGCTCCTGGTTGTAGTACATTGGTATCACCAGCTAATGGAGCTACCAACGTAAATCCAAATTCAATGACGCTTACATGGTCTGCTCCTGCAGCCGGAGCGACAGTAGATAGTTATGATGTATATATGGATACCAATCCTAATCCTACAACTTTAGTTTCAAGCAGTTATTTATTTGCTGATTTTAGTAATTTACAAGGAAATACTACTTATTATTGGAAGGTTGTTCCTAAAAATGTTGTGGGGGCAGCTGCAAGTTGTCAGGTTTATAGTTTTACAACAAGAGATGCATTTGCTCCTTATTGTGCGGGTAATTTACTATTTGGTCCGGGAGCTACAGGTACAAGTGGTGGGATTGAGCCTATTACATCGGTACAGCTAGCTAATATGACCAATACTTCTTCAGAAGTTTTAACGAGTCTTCCTCATGAAAATTTTACAGATAAAATTGCGTCTGTAGAACAAGGGGGAACCTATCCAATTACTTTAAAAGGGAATACAGATGGGAATGCTACAGATAAATTTACAGTATTTATAGACTGGAATCAGAATGGAAACTTCCTGGATGCAGGTGAGGTTTATTTTGGAACAGCAGCTACTGCAGTAACAATAACAAATTCGACAGGTGTAGATGCAGTAACAGCTACTGGAAATATTGTTGTTCCGGCTACAGCAACATTAGGGAAAACAAGAATGAGAATTAAGAAGAATTATGCTTCAGCAGCAAACTTTTATTTAAGTCCATGCTATTCTTCAGGAGCTGCTCTTACTGCTACTGCTGGTGCTGTAGGTTGGGGACAGGCTGAGGATTATAGTATTATGGTGGCTGCTGCAGGAACCCTTGGAGTGAATGAAAGTAAAGCTAAACCTACAGTAGGAGTGTATCCAAACCCAATGAAAGATATTCTCAATATTTCTACTGCAGATAAAAAAATAACAGAAGTTTCATTCTATTCTGCCGACGGAAGATTAGTGAAATCTGTTAAAGAAAATATCTCTACTGTTAATACAGATGGTCTGAATTCAGGAGTGTATATCGTAAAAGTAAAAACATCAGATTCTGAACAGACATTCAAAGTAATAAAAGAATAATGGAAAGTATCCGTTAGTTTTATAAGAAGCTCTCAATTTGAGAGCTTTTTTTATGCCCTTTTTCTTCCAGTTCCTGACAGGTGTATTCGTAGACCTGCTGGAACATTTCATCCATATATTTCTTATTGAAAAGACTGTACTTTGTCATTTTAGGCGGATCTAAAAATATATTACAGTGTTTCACTTTAGAATATACTGATTTTGCGATGGCCAAATGGAGAATACGGTCAAACTCTTTCATCAGGCTCATCTTGTTTAATTCATCATAGCTTATTGAATTCACATGGGAAGCAATCAGAAAATCGCATTTATCCATAATAGGTTCAATGGGAAGGTTATCCAGAACTCCACCATCTACATATATTTTATCACCCATTCTTACTGGCGGCAGGATGAAAGGGACACTTGATGAAGCCAAAAGAGGAGTGAATAGTTCACCTTCAGAAAAGAAGTCAACAATACCGTGAGTCATTTCTGTGGTGGCGATGTAAACAGGGATCTTCAGGATGTTAAAATTGTCTTCAGGGAAATAATCCTTGAATAGTTTTAAGATGAAATTAGAGCTGAAAATTCCATTTTTTGATAACTTCAGGGCAGACCGTGAAAAAAAAGAAGTTTGCCTTACAATTTCCATCATTTCGTCCGGTGTTTTTCCAAATGAATAAAAAGCGGCAATGATAGAACCTGCGCTGGTCCCGGAAATAATATGAGGTTTAAGATTGTATTCTTCCAGTGCTTTTAAAACGGCAATATGTGCAATTCCACGCATTCCTCCGCCTGAAAGTGTAAGTCCGATAACCGGAGGTTTCGGGGGTGTCTTTTTTTTGAACGAGAATATTCCCATTGAGAAAATTATACCTTACTAATATACAGGATTTTTTGTGAATGTTTATGGCTCGTCACATTCAGAATCGATCTTGATGAATAAAGCATTGAATTCATTATTTATTTTTTCATCATGAGAAATCCTCTGTATTTTATCGTTGGCACAATTTCCCCAGCCAAAAGTAATCAGATCAAGAAGAGCATAGTCTCTATTGTCTGATGAACTCAGTTGTTCATTGAATTCATCCATGATACGTTGCGGATTCCCGTTTGTTTTACTCATTTCCTCCCTGAGCTTTTTCCATTCTGCAAACATTTGATCATCAGTTGAATTTAAAGCCTTTGAAAAGTTTTTACATTTATCATTTTTGAGCAGAACTGAAGGGTCGGAATAGGCAAGAGTCTGGGTTTTCAATTTCTCATAAGTTTGAACAAGTTCTTCATAAGTTTTCTTTTTGATATCCTGCCAGTATGGGGTATTTACAACCTTCAGGTTTTGAATCTGAGCTTTTCTTTCTGCAAAATCTTTATCCAGCTTTGCCAGAATTTTATCTTTATTATTTCTTACTTCTGTAAGGTCTTTAAGGTTGTGAACAAATGGGGAATCAAGTAAAGAACCGCTCAGTTCAAACCAAAGTTTATAAGTTCCTTTAATTTCTTCTTTTGAGTATTTATTGCTGTCAAAATATCCTTTGTTGTCACATAATTCTGTTACAAATTGAAAAACTTCCTGCTTAGGCTGAACAGCCGTTAAAGTATCTGCTTTTTGAGATAATGCCTGAGCTGAATCTGCAGGCTCAGTACTGGATGTTGGCTGTTTTTCCTTTTTGCAACTTAGAAATACAAGAAGAAAGATAGACATTATAGCAATTCTCATGATTTTTATAATACTAATTTTTTAGGTAAATTATGTAAAAGCTCTGTATTGATAATTTCTGCACAAATGCCTGGTTTTTCCCAATGTCCGTTGTGTCCGCAGTCTAATATGTAGGATTTGATATTCGTTCTGTCCGGAAGATTTTTGATGGTAAGATCTGTTTTTACAGCAGTGTCATGCTTGCCTGCCAGTACAAGGATCTTGGCTTCCAGATTTTGCATGACATGCTTTTTATCAGTCCTTTCTACCATTCCTTTTACACAGGCAAGAGCTCCCATATTATTGGTGGAAAGTGCTGTTTCGAGTGCCGTTTCAATTTTTCCTTCCAGAATATCTCTCTCATTAGGATTGAACAGGTTGGGGGTTCCGGCTCTGACATAATGGGCAAAAGCATCTTTGATGATCCTGTAACTTTTGATGCGTTGTTGTTTCTTCTCTTCATCATCTGCAAAATAAGTGGAGAAGAAAAGAGTTAAGCTCTTCAGTGTGTCAGGATATTTTTCAGCAAAAGCCAGAGAAGTGTAGCCACCCATGGAATGTCCCAGTACATGTACTTTCTCTATATTCTGATTATCTAAAACTTTTTTTACTTCATCAGCCATTAGTTCCATAGTATGGATTTCTCCAAAGGTCTCCGATTGTCCGTGACCCGGAAGATCAATTTTTAAAAGGGAGAAGTCTTTGGATAGATGAGTCTCCATATCACTCCAGATAGACAGGTTTTCCATAAATCCGTGGAGGAGTACTAAGGTTTCTTTTCCATTTCCTTTTCTTTCAAAGTTCAGCATGATTTCAAAATTAGAGAGGTTAAAATAATACAGCAGATCTACTGCTGACCGGTTTTACTTTCAAATGTAAACAAAAAAGAGCATTTTAAAAATGCTCTTCCCTGTTTTATTGAGTTAATTCTTTGTAAACCTTTGTTTCCCAAGGTTTGATATCAGTTACTCCGTAACGCTCTTTTTTAGAAATAGCCAGATCGTCCAATATGTCTACAAAGTTTTTGTAGTTAGCTTCATCAGTAGGTTTGATAATTACGGTGAATTTTTTTTGGTTAGGGGCGTTTTTATAAGCTTCAGAAATGATTTTTGAAATATTTAATCCACTAAAGTCTGTTTCTTTAAGGTTTGAGGTGTTTAAATCTGTTGCATTGCTTTGGTGGTAAAACACTCTGTTATCTTTTCCCAGAATGAATGTAACCTGATTTTTATCTCCAATAACATAGTCGTTAATAGGTGGTTTGGGGTTGTGGTCTTTTGCGGGAAGTCCAAGATCCATCACGTTGGGTTTGGTAAAATTAGTCGTAAACATGAAAAACATCAACAGTAGGAAATTGAGATCTACCATTGGAGTCATGTCAATTTTTATTAATTTCTTTTTTTGCTTGCCGCCTTGTTGTTCTTGTGCAATTACTTCAGCCATAATTCATATTTTAAAATGTTAAACGGTATTTGGTGAAAACTTTAAAAATCTGATCGTGATTTTGAAAAGTTGATACAAAGTTGATGCCTAACTATTTAAATATGTAATAAATTGTTGTTTTTATTAAATAATTATGCTTAAATGATGTTAAAAAGTATGCTTGGATATAGATGATCTGTCTGGGTTTCAATGATAAAAAAAAACTCACACTGAAAAAGTGTGAGTTTAGAATATATGTAAAATGTTTATTTACTTGTTTTTCTTGAAGTAATTCACTCCGCATTCCAGAAATTTTTTGAAGTCTTCCTTCGGCATATACCCTGAAACAGGTGTATTGATTACTTTTCCATCCGGAGTTATTAAGACATAGTGTGGCTGGGAGTTGTTATTAAAGTTAACCTGCTGGAATAAGCTCCAACGGTCTCCAATAGTTTTAACCTTTTTGATCTGTCCCTCCCCAAGGTCAATTTTTGTTTTTTGATCTTCAGGAAGCTCTTCCTTGTCATCTACGTATAAAGAAGCCAGAACAATATCATTTTGAAGGATCGGTAAAATATCCGCTTCACTCCATACAAACTCTTCCATTTTTCTACAGTTTTCACAACCATACCCTGTAAAGTCAATTAAGATCGGTTTATTTTCCTTTTTAGCAAGCTCTATGGCTTTAAAGAAATCATGTTCAGGGTGCATGCCTAAAATACCGTCTTTTTCATCATGGAAGTAGCTCACGTTCAATGGAGGCAGGATTCCACTTAATAACTGAAGTTTCGGACGGTCGGATGGAATCAATCCCTGAATCAGATAGATCACAAATCCGATTCCTAATGCCCCTAATATTTTTCTTGTAATTGAAATCTTAGGTTTTTTATCATCATGCGGGAATTTGATTAATCCAAACAGATATAAAGCTAATCCTAAAGCAACAATGATCCATATGGCGATGAAAAGTTCTCTTTTTAAGAAGAAAGTCTTCGATACAAGGTCTGCTTTTGATAAGAATTTTAAAGCTAAAGCCAGTTCTACAAAACCTAAAACCACTTTCACAGTATTCATCCATCCTCCTGATTTCGGAAGACTTTGTAATGCCTGCGGGAATAAAGCCAATAATCCGAAAACAATAGCCCAAGCTAATCCGAATCCTGCCAGGGCAAACGTTAACAGCATCGGAACATTAGAAGAACCGGTTACAGCACTTCCCAATAAACTTCCCAGAATTGGACCGGTACAAGAGAAAGAAACGATTACCAGTGTTAATGCCATAAAGAAAATACCGATGATACCACCTGCTTCTTCAGCTTTTGAAGACTTGTTGGCAATAGAGCTAGGCAACGTAATATCATAATATCCGAAGAAACTTCCGGCAAAGAAGATGAATATGATAAAGAAAGCAATATTCAGCCATACACTTGTGGAAATCTCATTGAAAATATTTCCTGCAATACCATCAATAATATGGAAAGGAATACTTAATAAAATGAAAATAAGAAGGATGAAAAATCCGTAGATCAAAGCATCTCTTTTCCCTTTAGCCTTATCCTTACTTCCTTTCGTAAAGAAAGAAACCGTTAAAGGGATCATAGGGAATACACATGGAGTCAATAAGGCGATTAAGCCTCCAATGAAACCTAAAAACAGATAAGTCCAATAGTTTTCTTCTACTTTTGTAGTGGCTGTACCACAATCCGTTAATGGATTTTTGAAATCAAGGGTTTCAATTTTTAACTGTTTAGGATCCAGTACAGAGGTTTCGGCCACGGTAACTTCTGTTTTGGTTGGATTTTCAGTTACTGTTTCCACTGTTTTTACAGAATCTTTTACAGGCTCTGTAGTTTCTTCAGGGGTAGCTGCCTCAGTTGCCCCTTTTGGAGTCACCTTCTGATTGAATTCTAAAGTATTGGGAGCAAGACAAACCCTGTCATCACAGGTCTGATAAGTAATTTCAGACGTTACATCAGCAGGTTTTGCAGGATCTTTTAATTTGAATTTCTGCTTGAATCCAGCGGTATTGGAATAGAAAACAATAGTTCCTCCGAAAGCTTCAGAGAATTCTTCATGTTTTTTACCCACTTCAGTAAATTTTCCGATAAGTTCAATATTCTTTCCTGAAACCTTGTATTCGGTTGGAATTCCCGTATCTTCAGGAAGATCTTTGGAGTAGATATGCCAGCCTTTTTCCATGGTAGCATTCAAAACCGCCTCATACTGGTTGTTGCCCAGATCGTTGATGGTAAACTTAAACTTTACAGGATTTTTAATCTGTGCATTAATTCCTGTTGCTAAAAAGAGTAGAATTAATAAAAACCAATTTCTAAATTTCATTTTTCGTTTCATTAAAAATTTTGAGAATACGTTCTGTTTTCTCATCCTTTGCATATCTTCTATCTTGTCTGAAAGGTATGATTCCAAGTACGGAATTGTTACTGTCAGACAATATCCAAATTTTTTGCCTCGCTAAAATAGATAATTTTTCGTCCCTAAAAAATTTAGAAACTTTCTTTTTCCCCGAAAATCCCATCGGATAAAATTCATCACCATCCTGCTGTTTTCTTAAATACAGTGGGAACTGAAGTTTTTCAGCATCAAAATCCCATTCTATATTTTTATTGAATCCATCAATGTCTGCAATAGAAACCTGAAGATTGATCCTGATTGGGTTTTCTGATAAATCAAAATGATCAATCAGAAGAATTTCGTTTTCGCTTTCAGTGTCTTTATTTCTTCCAATAAAGACTAATTCGTTTCTGTTGACAATCAGCTGATATTCTTTAGAGAAAAAAGAACTGTTGTTTTCTGCTTTAAAAATTTTGGGAATTTCCTCTTCCTGATTGAACCCATATTTTTTTAAAATTTCAAACTTGACAAAATCACTTTCCTGATCCAGCTTTTCCTTTGATAGGATTTTATGGTCTGGGTTAAATATACTAAGCTTATTTTCTATCTCCTGGATCTGTTTTTGAACAAAATTTCTGGTTTGGTTCAGGTATGAGGAGCTTTTTTTAAAGTTTTCCAGAAAATGCTCATTGGTTTCCTGCAATTTCGGGACAATCTCATTTCTGATCTTGTTTCTCAAATAATCACTTTTTTTATTGGAGAGATCTTCCCGGAATTCAATCGTATTGTCTTCTGCAAATCTATAGATTTCCTGTTTTGAAAACTGTAAAAGCGGGCGAAGAATATTATTGTCATTGGAAGGGATGCCGCTCAGACCATTAATTCCGGCAGCTTTAGACAGATTGATAATAAAAGTTTCCAGCTGGTCGTTCAGGTGATGGGCGGTAACCAGAAATTCCAGTTTTTCTTTTTCCTGAATTTCCTTAAAAAAAGCATACCGGAGTTCTCTTGCCCAAAGCTGAATAGAATTTTCCGGTTTTTTATCCTTTTCAGAAACTTCGTACAGGTGAAACATAATATGATTTTTCTCACAAAAATCCTGTACCACTTTCTGATCAAGAGTTGAATCTTCCCCGCGAAGTTTGTAATTGATATGGGCTATCTGAAATGAACATCCCGGACGTTGTTTTTCGTCTCTTAAATCCCTGAATAAAGAGGCTAAAACCATAGAATCGGCACCTCCGCTCACCGCTAAAAGATAGCTGTGGTTTTCAGGTTGCTGAATAAGATTTTCTAATTGTTTTCTGAAGCTTGATTTTTTCAACATAGATGTTGAGAATTTCTTTTATGCAAAGATAAACCATATAATTCAATTGAATTTCCCTAACTTTGAGTAGTCTAAAAATGATTACTTATGAAGATTTTTAAAATTTTAGCGGTTTCTGCAGTGGCGTTGGGAATGACATCTTGTGTAAGCAAGAAGCAGTATGATGCCTTAAGCACAAACTATAAGCAGTGTATTGAAAATATCGGAGAAAGACAAAGAGAAATTCAGGATTTGAAATCTCAGAACTCTGCATTGACAGGTGAAAATAATTTATTAAAAAGCCAACATGATGCTTTAAAATCATCATTGGATGCATGTCTTTCCAATACAGGAAAAAGCTCTGCTAATATTGACAAACTTGTGGGAGAGATCAATGCTTCCAATTCATATATCAAGCAGTTGATTTCTAGCAATGCTAAAAACGACAGCTTAAATCTTGCTTTGTCTAATAAGCTGAAGAGATCTTTAGATAATGTATCTGATGAAGACGTACAGGTGAAAGTCTTGAAAGGAGTGGTAATGATTTCCCTTTCAGACAAAATGTTATACAAAACAGGAGATTACAATATCTTGCCTGCTGCCCAGGAAGTGTTGGGTAAAGTAGCTAAAGTAATCAATGATTATGATAAATATTCAGTATTGATCGAAGGTAATACAGATAACGCTCCGTTAAATTCTGTAAACTTACCAAGAGACAACTGGGATCTTTCTGCATTAAGAGGTACATCTGTTGCTAAGGTTCTTCAGACTCAGTTTGGAGTAGATCCGGCGAGAATAACCGCAGGAGGTCGTTCTGAATACAACCCGAAAGCGACGAATATGAGTGTTTCCGGAAGATCAGAAAACAGAAGAACGGAAATTATCATCATGCCTAAACTGGATGAATTCATGAAGCTGATGGATATTGCTCCTAAAAAATAATTACTGAATAATACAGTACACAAGATCCCGATTTTTCGGGATCTTTTTTTATGCAATGAAATGTCTGTTTTGGATGTAACTTTTAAATCAATAGCTCTACTTATTGAAAATAAATTGATATGATCTTTGGAAATCAATGAGATGTTTTACTGCTGAGAAGGGAGGTTGCCACCGCTTATCATGAATTTACCCATAAAAATAATAATCATATGAAAAGAATTATTCTATCGGTAAGCTTATTAATTTTCTCTTTATCCGGAACGGCTTTTGCCCAAACAGAGACTTCAGGAAGAGAAAAAATATATAAAGCAACCCATACAAAAAAAACAGAACTGAAGCATACCAAACTGAAAGTAAATTTTGATTACCAGAAGGAGGAAATGAACGGAGAAGAATGGCTTACGGCATCACCTTATTTCTATCCGTCAGATTCATTGGTGCTGGATGCAAAAGGAATGCTGATTCACGAAGTGGCAATGGATAGAGGAGGAAGTAAGCTTCCATTAAAGTATCAGTATAGTAATAATCTTCTTACAATCAACCTGGATAAAACATACAGCCAAAATCAGGATTATACGGTTTATATCAAATATACTTCCCGGCCTAATGTAGTGGACCAACAGGGAAGTCCGGCAAAGGGGCTGTATTTCATTAATTCCGATGGCAAAGATCCTGATAAACCTACCCAAATCTGGACAGATGGTGAATCTGAATTTTCATCTGTATGGTTTCCTACTATAGATAAACCGAATCAAAAAACTACCCAGGAAATTTATATGACCGTTCCGGATAAATACATAACCCTTTCTAATGGTATTTTAAAAGAGTCGCAGAAAGAATCCGGTAATATGAGAACAGATCATTGGGTAATGGAGAAAAGGCATGCGGTATATCTTTTCTTTATGGGAGTTGGAGAATATAGTGTTGTAAAAGATAAATGGAAGGATGTTCCAATAGATTATTATATAGAAAAGGAATATGAACCTTATGCCAGACAGATCTTCGGAAATACCCCTGAAATGATGGAGTTTTTCTCTAAAAAGCTAAACTATGACTATCCCTGGCCGAAATATTCACAAATAACCGGAAGAGATTATCCAAGCGTAGCCATGGAAAACACAACTGCTACCCTTCATAATATGGGAGTATTGCAGAAACCAGGACAATTAATTGATGAAAATAGGTGGGAAGAATATATTGCTCATGAGCTGTTTCATCATTGGTTCGGGGACCTGGTAACTTCAGAGAGCTGGAGTAATCTTACGTTGAATGAATCATTTGCTAACTATTCCCAATATCTCTGGAACGAATACAAATATGGAAAAGATCAGGCAGATTATCATTTAATGTCTAATATCAATAAGTATATCAGCAACCCTTCGGAATTTAAGAAAGATCTTGTAAGATTCAGTTATGATTCTCCCGAAGATGTTTTTGATGTGGTATCCTATGAGAAAGGAGGTGGCATTCTTCACATGTTGAGAAACTATTTAGGGGATGATGCTTTTTTTGCAGGAACAACTGATTTCTTAAAAACCTATGAATATAAAAATGCAGAGGCCCAGCAATTAAGATTATCATTTGAAAAAATATCAGGAAAAGACCTGAATTGGTTTTTTAACCAATGGTATTACGGAAACGGGAATCCCAAATTAGAGTATTCATATACTTTTGAGCCTGTTAAAAAACAGGTGGAAGTATTCATTAATCAATCACAGGAAGTCCCTTTTGAGTTTCCTTTGGCAATAGATGTCTATGATAATGGAAACCCTACACGGTATAATGTTTGGGTAAATGCCAGGGCGAAAAATACTTTTAGTTTTAATGCTTCCGGGAAACCTGACCTGATCAATATCAATGCAGACGGAATATTACTTTCCGAAATCACAGAGAAGAAAACAGCAGAACAAAATTTAATGCAGTTTACCCATTCTAAAGAATTTTTAAGCCGCCTTAAAGCATTGGTAGGAATTAAAGATGATCTGAGTAATCCGGCATCTGTTAAACTGTTGTCTGCTGCCTTAAAGGACCCTTTCTTCAGAATAAGAATTAAAGCGTTGGAGATATTAGATCTTACCAATACATATCAGAATAAAAATCTGGCAACAGAGGTTGAAAAATTGGCAGTTAATGATCCAAGAACGTTAGTGCAGGCTGCGGCTATCTCTGCTTTGGTAAAGACAAAAAATAAAAAATATCTGCCGGTATTTGAAAAAGGAATAGGAGCGGTATCTAATGCCGTAAAAACAAATTCACTACTAGCCATCATTGCTACTGATCCCTCAAAAACGAAAACTCTTACTGATAAGATTGATCTTTCAGAGGCTTCTAAGGATGTGCTTATCAAAATGCTTCCTATTGTTGTTCAAAATAAAATAGACTCCCAGATGAAGTATACTGTTCCCATTGTAGCTTTTTATCCATTAATAAAACCCAATAATCCGGAATTGGGGAAAGCTGCAGAAGAAGGATTCAACATGATTATGGAGTCTGATAATATTGCTGCTACGGAGGGGATTACCAGGATTTTAGATAATGCAAAAGCTCAAATGGTAAAAACTCCAGAGATTAAAAAAGCAATTTATAATATGTTGGAAAGCGGATTGAATAAAAAGAACGAACTTTTGAAAAACAATCCACAGAAAAAGGAGAGTATTAATAAGCAGATCACTGCTCTGAAACAAATACTTGAAATGTATAAATAGATATTTCGTTATAAAAATATTCCAAAAATAAATCCCGAAGAAATTCGGGATTTATTTTTTAATCAAATTAATTCTTCTTTTTTCAAAAGGGAAATAATTCGCTTCAAAAAAGGATTGGATATTTCAGTCTTGTTTTTTCTTGCAGAAGACTGTGTACTTCTTTTCAGAGGTACTTTTTTTTGATTCTCATGGTTAGTTTGTAGTTGGTCTTCTGCAATCATTTTGTTTTCCAGTGTTTTTACCCCTTCGTTCTCTTTGCAAACTTATCATTAATGCCTCATAAAAAACATCCGTATTTTCCCGGTATTTTGTACGGTGTTTTTCCCGGAATTTAGAGAGATAAATTCTATAAAATATTTTATTATAAATATAATTGCTTGATTAATAAAAGAATGTGTATATTTAAATCTCTATAATAGGAAATAAATATAGAGGTGTCCGAAAATCTTAAAGAGTAGGAAATTAATACTAAACAAAATAATTATGAAAAATTCAAAAAAACTTTCAAGAGGAGAAATGAAAACTGTACAAGGTGCTATTAAAGGATGTAATCCACAGATATTTTGTACCAGTCCACAGACTAAGTGTTGCCCAGGATGGGTCTGTGCCGGTATAAGACAATATTGTATAGCCATATAATGATTTTTTACTTAAAAGTTAGATACACCTAAGAAAAAGAGAGGAATTAATTCCTCTCTTTTTTTATCTTATCCTGACCAGAGGCGGTTTGTTTAAAAAGAATTTTAAAATCCTTAAATTTGTTTAAATTAAAATTGTATGAGTTTTTTTGAAGAAAAGAATCCTGAAATGGATAGATATTTGGAAGCACACGCTTCCTCAGAATCAGAAATTCTGAAAAAACTGAGAAGAGAAACTTATCAGAAAACAACACAGCCGCACATGATTTCAGGCTATCAGCAGGGAAGGTTGCTGACTATCATTTCCCAAATGCTGCAACCTAAAAGTATTCTTGAAATAGGTACGTTTACAGGATATGCTACTCTGTGCCTGGCCTCAGGATTAGCAAAGGACGGTAAGATCACTACATTGGATGTGAATGAAGATCTGGCTTATCTGCCAAAGAAATATTTTGAATCCAGTGAATATGCTGCTCAGATTGATTTTAAACTTCAGGATGCTAAAGAATTTTTAAAAGAAACAGTTGAATTTTTTGATTTGATTTTTGTAGATGCAGACAAAGAAAACTATGCAGATTATTTCAGACTGATAAAGCCTCATACCCGATCCGGATCAGTAGTGATGTTTGATAATGTTTTGTGGTATGGAAAAGTACTTGAGGAAAATCCAAAACTTAAATCTACTCAGTCTATTCAGGAGCTGAATGATTTAGTGGCAAAAGACGAAGATTTTGAAAATCTTATTTTACCTTTGCGTGATGGAGTAAATTTTCTGAGAAGAAAATAATTAAAAGACAGGAGAAATACATGCAATGTAATTTCCACATTTTTTAATTTCCTAATTTCTAAATGAATAAAATGAATAAAGGGATTTGTATCGTAACAGTAGCGCCGGTTCGTGCAGAAGGTTCTGACAGGGCAGAGATTGTTACAGAAATATTGTTTGGGGAAAGTGCAGATATTTTGGAGGTCGATAAAAACTGGACCAGAATAAAAATGCACTATGACGGCTATGAAGGATGGATAGATACCAAGCAGCTAAGGCCTGTGACAGACGAAGAACTGGCGAAGAGAAAAGTTACTGTAGTTACAGAAGACTTTTCCTCCGTATTGATGAAAGATGGGAAAACCCTTCTTTCTATAGGTTCTGAAGTGGAATTTCCTGTTGTTGCTTCAAGAAGAAGCCATGATGTGAGGGAGAGCATTGCACTTACAGCCAAAGAATTTCTTAACGTTCCTTATTTATGGGGTGGCAAAAGCTTTTTTGCAGTAGACTGCTCAGGGTTTACGCAGTTGGTGTACAAAGTACATAATATTAAAATTCCCAGAGACGCTTCCCAGCAGGCTGAGGTGGGGGAGGCTCTCACTTTTGTGGAAGAAACACAGCCCGGTGACCTTGCCTTCTTTGAAAACGCTGAAGGAAAAATTATCCACGTTGGAATCATGCTGGAAAACCAGAAGATTATTCATGCCTCAGGAAAAGTGAGAATTGATACGTTAGATTCTACCGGAATCTTTAACGAGGAAATGAATAAACATACCCATAAGCTGAGAGTACTTAAAAGTATTATTTAAAATATGAAAACTTCCAGCATATTATTAATCGTGAATACTCTGCTACTGGTTGTAATCTGGGTTTTTACAGGAGTTAAATATGCTGAGCTGCCTGATATCATTCCTACCCATTTTAATTTTCAGGGAAAGGTAGATGGGGAATCTGGGAAAGCAACAATTTGGTTTTTAGTAGGTATTGCTACTTTTATTCACCTTCTTTTTCTTAGAATATCCGGAAATCCGAATTCTCCGTTACTGAATGTTCCCCAAAGCTTTCGTAATACACAAACATTGAAACTATATCTGTTTTCTCTGGAGCTTCCAGTGATGATTTTATTTCTTGATATTATTGTTGAGAGTATCAGGGTGGCAGAAGGAAAGCAGACAGAGCTTAGTGATGCTGTTTTGTTTATTTTAGGGTTAATGTTTGCTGTGATTGGAATTGGACTTATAAAATCGGTTCGGGAAAGTAAAATAAAATCTAACAACTAGATCCATCAAAATTGAAATTACTTTATAACATATTTATCAGCCTTCTTATCTTTGGAATGAAGGTGTTTGCTTTATTTCACGATAAAACTAAAAAGGGCGTTGATGGAAGGAAGGAGTCCTTGAATAAAGTGAAGTCTGCTTTCACCAAAACAGATAAGGTGATCTGGATGCATGCTGCGAGTTTAGGCGAGTATGAACAGGGATTGCCTGTTCTGGAAAAGCTTAAAGAACAATTTCCTGATTATAAAATTCTGATAACCTTCTTTTCACCGTCAGGATATGATAATGTTGTTAAGAAGAAACATATTGCGGATGTGATCTGTTATCTGCCGTTTGATAAAAAAAGCATGGTAAGAGAGTTTATATCGCAATTTGATGTTAAACTATTTTTTACGGTGAAATATGATTACTGGTATAACCTGCTGGCGGAACTTAAAGAAAAAAATACTAAGATCTATGTAATTTCAGCATTGTTCTACGAAAGACAATCGTTTTTCACTTCTTATGGAAAGTGGCTGGTAAAACAGCTTAAAGAAAATGTAGATTGGTTTTTTCATCAGACTCAATTCTCACTTGCACTAGCTAAGAGTGTTGGGTTAGTAAGATCCTCAGTAACAGGAGATACAAGATTTGATAGAGTAAAGCAGCTTCGGAACCGTGATAATCATGTGGATCATATTACAGATTTTATAGGGAGTAATAAAGCGGTTGTTTTTGGTAGTTCGTGGCAGTCAGAAGAGAAAATTGCAGAAATGGTTTCCCTTAAAAATAATACCCTTAAAATGATTATTGCTCCTCATGACCTTAAAAGAGTAGAGCACCTGAAAAATACCTTTTCTGATGCTTTATTGTACAGTGAAATCAAAGATACCCAACATACAGTTTTCAATGCTCAAATTTTGATTATTGACAGTATTGGCTTATTGTCAAAGCTTTATTCCTATGCCGATATAGCCATTGTAGGAGGAGGTTTTCATGATGCCGGTCTTCATAATATCCTGGAAGCGGCCACATTCGGCGTTCCGGTAATCTTTGGAAATCATTATAAAAAGAATCCTGAGGCAGATGATCTACTCTCTGTGAATGGAGGAAAGTCTTTCGCAGAAGAACATGCTGCTGCAGAATTTGTTTTATTTCTTGCTGGTGAAGACAATGAAGAAGAACTTGCAGAAATGTCCGGAAATGCAGAAAAATTCGTTAGCGAAAAACCCGATTCCACCCAGATGATTATGCAAAAGATTCTATCGTAAAAACCCCTGACTTTTTATCTCTTTCATAATCTGATCGATATTCTCGGGAATATTGTCTGATTCAAACCAATTAAGATCAAGTCCGTTATTAATACATAGTTTTTGAAGATAATTGTTCTCCAGTATTTTTTGATAAATGCTTCTTAGGAGCTCATCAAATTCCATCCAATAATCTTCATCCAGTTTCTTTATCAGAATCAAGGATTTAAATAGTTTATTAATGATATAAAGGTAGAGTTTATAGACGTTGTCAAATCTTTGTCTGCTAAGGTCGTTATTGTAATCCAAAACTTTGTCGATCATCAATAAATTCAGAGAAACTTCTCCGAATTTATCTGTTGTTATCTTAACATGTTCTGTAATTTCTGCACTTAGTTTCCGGATAATGGTCAGAAAATATTTTGCATTACCAATATATTTGGAGGCTAAAAGAATTTTTTCTTCCACATCCGCTTCCTTGGCATTTCTTTTATCATCAGTGGTTTCCGGATCGATAAGCTCGAAATACAGTTTTTTAGATAATAATTTATCCTTTCTCAGAAGTCTGAAAATAAGTTTATCCTTCTCTGTGCCGGTAAAAGCACTCAATGCTGCTTTAAACTCTTTTGAATACTCCATTTTAGTTGAATATTTTTGAATATTTCATAAACCCATTTAAGGCCCAGTTTGCCGTATAATACAAAGATTTTAATGTAGAGAATCCCATAAAATCTTTGTACACCAGATACTGATCCTTAATGATATTCTTTTTCTTTCTGGAAACACTGTTCTCCCGCATTCTGTACTTTGCCATTGTTTTATTGATAGGAATTCCTTCCGGGATTACTTTTAGCAGATTTAGCCACATTACATGATCCTCACGCTTACTTTTTACAGGGAATAAAAATTTCCCTACTCTTTTGGTATCATACATCGTGGAAACCGGAGCCAGCCGGCATGTTTTCAGTAAATTCGAAAAAGTAACCACTTTATCCGCTAGAAAATCTTTTAATATAGGGCGAAGCTGCTCGTCACATCTTGAATAATTACAGTATACAAGCTCTGCGTTGTGCTCCTGCATATAATCTGTCATGGTCTCAAGATATTCAGGATGCCAGAAATCATCGGAATCCAGGAAAGCAATATATCTTCCCTGAGCTCTTTCAAGGCTGTTGTTTCTAGCATTTCCTGCACCTCCGTTTTTCTCCAAAACCTTAAGTTTGATTCTTGGATCATTGTATTTTCTGATCATCTCAACAGTGCTGTCCTTAGAAAGATCATCCGTAATAAGCCATTCCCAGTTTTCGTTGGTTTGGTTCAGAACAGATTGTATTGTTTCTTCTATAAATTCAGCTGAATTATAGCAGGGAGTGATAATGGAGACAAGGTCTTTCATTCGCGTTTTAAAATAGGTGTAAAATTATAAAAATCTTTTTTCATAAAAGTGCCATGAGGCAATTCCCACTCCGATGACTGTAAACATACATACAATACTCATAAGGTAAGGATTGTAGTTGGCAAAAAGTCCCAATGTGGCAAATACCCTGATGATAGGGAAGTGGAAAATATAAATTCCATAAGTGAAATCCCCGTATTTTCCGAAATTATTCAGGAAGCTGAAGGAATAAGCAATATACAGAACAATAATACTGATCATTATTGGGGAAAAAAGTTTTATTTTAAAAATAAGATCAATCCAGACCGTAATGATGGCAATGATAAAAAGTAAATGTTTATGCTTGATAAATTTGTCGAAATGAAAATAAATAAGCATTCCTCCAATAAAATAGCATAATGAACCCGGAAGCTGTCTTGAAAGTGCTGCTTTTCCTGTCATTTCAAAATAATTGAGATAGACCAGAGAAAGGAAATAAAGAACGATCAGGCTGATGGTTCGGTATTTATTATTCTTTCCAAACAGTAAGAACATCAGTGGAACTGCTATATAAAAACACATTTCAATCTTAAGAGTCCATAATGCCCCGTTTACAGCCTGGTTGCCAAATACACCCGGAAGCCATGGAGCTTTGAAATTGAGGAATAATGAATTCCAGAAAAGGTATTTATAAACCTGTGTATTGCTGAAATATTCAGTAAAAGATAAAGTACTGACCAGACTCAGGAGTATAGCACAAAGAAATACAACAAGCAGATAAGCAGGGACAATCCTGTTGAACCTTTTCTTGGCGTAGCTTTTTAGGCTTGATGCCCTTTCATAGCTTCTTGCAATCAGAAAACCACTCACAATGAAAAACGAGAAAACAGCAACTTCAACAGGGCTATGTGTTAAGAATAATAGCTTTTCAGAAGCACTTAAAGCACCCAGATGTCCTACGAAGACAATAAAAGCGAGGAGAACACGAATGAAGTCAAAATTGTTTTTCGTTATAGCTTGCATTTTTTTTCTTTGTTACAAAAATAACTTTTTTAATAAAACAGAGGAGTTTTCGAATGTTCAATATTTGTTAAATAAAGGCAATATAGCCTCTCAATGTTTTAAAATATGTATAAATAAAAGCTGATAAAATAATTTTTCACAAAAAATAGTAATATAAATCAAAAAAAGTATAATTTTAGCGCTTGAAAAAATTGATCTATGAAGAAATTAGCACTACTATTTTTAGGTTTATCATTATTGGTAACTACCGGATGTAATAATAGCAACGAAATTGTTATAGAAGAACCGATTATTGGATTCTGGCAACCGTTAAAAGAGGTGGTTACTACCGTTGAGGTAGGTGAGCAACCGATTTCAGATGTGATTACTTATACCGAATGTCAGAAAATGTCCAGATGGTGGTTCAGTACTGAGACAAGCGGGAAAAGAATAGATGTGCAGGATCCTACTACAGGAACCGCTTGTAACATTTTGCCTGATAAAAACTTTACCTATTCATATGATAAGAGCAGCAAAGCCCTTCAGATGAAATACCAGGGAGTGGTAGCACCAGTAAATACAAAAGTGGTAACATTGGATGCCACTACGCTCAATTTATCAGTAAGAGAAGAAACCGAAGATCCTACAATTTATAAAACAAGAACTATTACTTTTAAAAGGGTAAGCGCTAAGCCTTAATAGTGTATTTCAAGATATAATAAAGGTCTCATCTTCGGATGGGACCTTTTTGTTGAACAGAGAATTACAATTCATCATAATTTAAATTTCTATTTCCTTTAAAATCATTATTTTTGTGAATCTTGTTTAAAAGAAAACAATCCAATTATTTAAAGTCTAACATATAACATCTATATAAAGTGTTTTACGATCATCAGCAGATAGAAAAAAAGTGGCAGAAATATTGGGAGGAAAATCAAACCTATAAAACCTCCAACAATACCGATAAACCTAAATTTTATGTACTCGATATGTTTCCGTACCCATCCGGAGCAGGACTTCACGTAGGGCATCCACTGGGATACATTGCGTCAGATATCTATGCGAGATATAAAAGACATCAGGGGTTTAACGTTCTCCACCCGGTAGGATATGACAGCTTCGGGCTTCCTGCTGAGCAGTATGCGATCCAGACAGGTCAGCATCCGGCAATCACAACAGAACAAAACATCAACAGATACGAAGAGCAGTTAAGAAAAATCGGATTTTCATTCGATTGGAGCAGAGAAGTAAGAACTTCCGATGCATCTTATTATAAATGGACACAATGGATTTTTATCCAATTGTACCACTCCTGGTATAATAAAAATACTGATAAGGCAGAAGCTATTGATACCCTGATCAGACATTTTGAAGAAAAAGGAACAGAAGGATTAAATGCCAATCAGAACGATGAATTGAATTTCACTGCAGAAGAATGGGCAAACGCTTCAGCTATTGATAAAGAAGATATCTTACTAAATTATCGTCTTGCTTACAGAGCAGAGACTACGGTAAACTGGTGTCCTGCATTGGGTACAGTTTTAGCCAATGATGAGGTAAAAGACGGGAAATCTGAAAGAGGAGGATTTCCTGTATTCCAAAAGAAGATGATGCAGTGGAGTATGAGAATTTCTGCATACTCTGAAAGATTATTGCAGGGTCTCTCTACTTTGGACTGGCCACAGCCGTTGAAAGATTCTCAGGAATACTGGATCGGGAAATCTCAGGGAGCACAGGTTAAGTTTAATGTAGAAGGACATGAAGAAATTGTTGAGGTTTTTACCACAAGACCTGATACCATCTTTGGAGCAACCTTTATGGTATTGGCTCCAGAAAACCCTTTAGTAGATACCATTACTACCGATGCTCAGAAAGTAGAAGTAGATACTTATATAGAAGAAACTTCCAAAAAGACGGAAAGAGACAGAATGTCTGACGTGAAAAACGTGAGCGGAGCTTTCACAGGAAGTTATGCTGTCAATCCATTCAGTGGAGAAAAAATGCCAATCTATATTTCAGATTATGTATTGATGGGTTATGGAACAGGAGCCGTGATGGCTGTTCCTGCACATGATGAGCGTGACCACAGGTTTGCAAAGAAATTTAATTTAGAAATTAAAAAAGTAGTTGAAACAGAAGAAGACGTTCAGGAGAACTCTTTTGATTCTAAAGACTCTGTTTGTGTAAACTCTGATTTCTTAAACGGATTACATTATAATGATGCCAAGTCAAAAATAATTGCAGAAATTGAGACGAAAGGTATCGGTCACGGAACTACAAACTACAGACAGCGTGATGCGATTTTCTCAAGACAGCGTTATTGGGGAGAACCGGTTCCTATATATTATAAAGAAGGAATACCATATACCTTACCAGTTTCTGCTTTACCATTGGAACTTCCTGAAGTTGAAAAATATTTGCCAACCGAAGATGGAGATCCACCACTAGGAAATGCTAAAACATTTGCGTGGGATGAAGAGAACCAGAAGTTAGTTGCTACAGATTTAATTGATGACAAAACAATATTCCCGTTAGAATTATCTACAATGCCAGGGTGGGCTGGAAGCTCATGGTATTTCCTTAGATATATGGATCCTCAGAACGATGGTGAATTCTGTGCTAAGAATTTTTCAGATTATTGGGGACAGGTAGATTTATATATAGGAGGTAGTGAGCATGCAACCGGTCACTTATTGTATTCCCGTTTCTGGAACATGTTCTTAAAAGACAGAGGGTACATTAACAGTGATGAGCCTTTCCAGAAATTAATCAATCAGGGGATGATTTTGGGAATGAGTGCATTTGTGTACAGAATTGATGGTACTAATCAATACGTATCTAAAAATTTAGCCAACGAATACCAGACCCAGCAGATCCACGTAGATGTATCCTTATTAAAAGGAACATCTGATGAATTGGATACTGAAGCATTCAAAGCATGGAGACCAGACTATGCCGATGCAGAGTTTATTTTGGAGGACGGAAAATACATCACGGGCCGTGAAGTAGAAAAAATGTCCAAGTCTAAATACAATGTGGTAAATCCTGATGACATCTGTGAAGAGTACGGAGCAGACGGTTTAAGATTATATGAAATGTTCTTAGGTCCATTAGAACAATCCAAGCCCTGGAATACACAAGGTTTGAGTGGAGTATACGGTTTCCTTAAGAAATTCTGGAATCTTTATTTCAATGGAGATGTATTTGAAGTTTCTGATGAAGAGCCTACGAAAGCAGAATATAAAGTTTTACATACCTTAATTAAAAAGGTAGTTTATGATATTGAAAACTTCTCTTTCAATACTTCGGTATCTTCATTTATGATCGCTGTAAACGAGTTGCAGAAAATTAAATGTAACAAGCGCAATATTTTAGAACCGTTAGCCGTTATCATCTCTCCATATGCACCTCACATTTGTGAAGAATTATGGAATTTATTAGGAAACGGTACATCAATAGAATTTGAACAATTCCCGGTATTGAATGAAGATTATCTGGTTGAGGATGAAATTGAGTATCCGGTAAGCGTAAACGGTAGAATGAAGTTCAAAATTTCTCTTTCAGCTCAATTATCTGCGAAGGAGGTAGAAGATTTGGTGATTTCAAATGAGAAAATGCAACAGATTTTGGAAGGCAAAACCCCTAAAAAAATCATTGTAGTCCCTCACCGTATTGTGAATATCGTAATTTAAAAAAAAATTAACATTGGGAAATTAAAAAAAATGGAGTCCTTATTTTTTAGATTTTTTAACTCAAATGTTAAATTTGAGGAAAATAAATAAAATATTTGCGAATAATTATAATATCAAAATCGTATTAAATTTTCTTTATTAAAAAATATCAAAATGTTTAATTAAGACTCTTGCATTTTAATTAATTTTGCCTTTAATTTACACCCTGTAAAATTTTAAAACAATATAATTTAGTTAAATATGGAAATGAATGTTTCAAAAAATGATGAGCAAGTAGTTGCTAGAAAAGCGGGAGGTTTAAATCCAGCTGTTATTATTCCTATTCTATTAGTTATAGGGATTTGTATTTGGTTATTCGTTTTAGGTAATCCAGGTAATTTTAAAGCTGATCCAAGATTAGCAGGTGCATCAGTTGCTTTTTCTGATGTAGAAGGTAAAGAGATGCATCCAGAAGGGTTCTTAGGGATGATCTACATGGGGGGTATCATTGTACCATTACTTGTAACATTCATGATTACTGTAATTGTTTTCTCATTTGAAAGATACTTTGTATTAAGCAAAGCTTCAGGTTCAGGTAATGTAGATAACTTTGTAGTAAAAGTAAGAAGCTTACTAAACGGAAACAAAATTGACGAAGCTTTAGAAGAGTGCGACAGACAACAAGGTTCTGTAGGGAACGTTGTAAAAGAAGGTCTTACTACTTACAAAGCTCTTGCTCACGATACTACTTTAAATAAAGAGCAGAAAATGGTAGCTCTTAACAAAGCTATCGAAGAAGCTACAACTCTTGAGATGCCAATGCTTGAGAAAAATATGATGATCCTTTCTACACTAGGTACAGTTGCAACGTTAGTAGCACTACTAGGAACGGTAATCGGGATGATTAGAGCATTCTTCGCATTAGGTGCTGGAGGTGGTACTCCGGATGCTGCAGCTCTATCAATCGGTATTTCTGAAGCCTTGATTAACACGGCGTTAGGTATTGGTACTTCTGCAGTAGCAATTATTCTTTATAACTTCTTTACTTCTAAAATTGACGGATTAACTTATAAGATCGACGAGATCGCAATGAGCATCCAACAGTCTTTTGCTGAATTCCACTAAGATGGAACTGTGTTTTGCACAATAAAAGAAGTTTAAAAAATAATTTATAAAAATAATGGCGAGAATTAAACCAAAAAGACATGGAGTAGTTACGGACATGACCGCGATGTGCGACGTTACGTTCCTATTACTTACGTTCTTTATTATGACCACGCAGTTTAAAAAACCTGATGTGGAGCAGATCAAACCGCCATCTTCAATTTCGGAAAAATTACTTCCTGATGCTAGTTTAATGACTATTAATGCTACACCGGACGGGAAATTTTATTTCCAGCCAGTAGAAAATGCATCAGAAAGACTTGCACTTTTAGATAAAATGGGTCAGAAGTATGGCGTTACTTTTGATAATAATCAAAAAGCAGCTTTCCAGAAAGTTCAGGCTATTGGAGTTCCAATGAACCAATTAAAAGGGTATTTGGATTTGCCTGAAGATGAGCAGAAAAATTACAAGAGTCCTTCAGGGATTCCTATGGATAGTACAAATAAGCAATTAATTGACTGGGTAAAAGAAAGTTTAAGCGTTAATCCTGACTACAAGTTAGCCATCAAAGGTGACGTTACAACAGAATACCCTAAAGTTAAAAGCCTATTTGAGGGTTTAAGAGATATCGATTTTCTTAAATTTTGGTTGATTACATCACAAGAAGGTAAACCTAATGAATAATTAAGAAGAAATGGCAGAAGTACAAGTACAGGATAAGAGTGCCAAGGGTGGCAAGGTTCGATCCAAGAAAAACAACCCCAGAGTCGATATGACTCCGATGGTTGACCTTAATTTCTTACTATTGATGTTCTTTATGTTTACGTCAACGTTTAGTAAACCGAATGTGATGGACTTAGGTCTTCCGGCTAAACCAAAGCCTACAGATCCTAAACCGGAACCAACAGAAATTAAACTTTCAAATTCAATTTCTATATTACTAGGGAAAGACAATAAAGTGTTTTGGCACCAACAGGATGCAACATCCTTGAATGACCAAACTCTTATGGAAACTAGTTTTGACAGAGAGGGAATTAGAAAAGTAATTGAGCAAGCAAAATCTAGAGCTGTAGATCCAGCCAAATTTACGGTGATCATTAAGCCAACTGACGATGCTGTATATAAAAACTTTGTTGATATTCTAGACGAAATGGCAATTACCAAAAGTGAACAGTACGGTGTTACTGATATCAAACCTTGGGAAAAAGCTGTTTATGAGAAGAAAGTAGGTGGTGCAGCTGCACCGGCTGCTACAAAGTAATTTAACCATAAAATTGTTATATTATCTATGGCAGATGAAAATGTATACGGACAGAATCTTACTTTAGACGAAATCGTATTTGAAAATAGAAACAAGGAATATGGTGCCTATGATCTTAGACATCAGTATCCTAGACTTCTGACAAAATCTTTTATTGTCGGAACATCTATATTTCTTTTGGTAGCTTTATCTCCGTTCATCTATCTTACAATTAAGAACCTTACAGCTCCGCCTAAAACAGAAGTGAAGGCAGATCTTGTAAATATTGTTGAAGATGACCCGATTATTGAGCAGCCTAAAGAAGAAGAACCACCTCCACCACCTCCACCTCCAAAAGAGGAACCAAAAATTGAGGTAATCCAGAACGTGGTTCCAGAGCCTGTAAAAGCTCCGAAAATTGAAACGCCACCTCCACCGATTTCTAAGCAGTTGGAAACTACAACTGGTTTGAATAATCAGGAGGGAGTAAAAGCTCCGGCTTATACACCACCACCGCCACCACCATCTACAGGAACAAAAACTGCAACTGTAGAAGTGAAAGCGAATAACCCTAATGAAATCTACAAAGATGTAGACCAGTCTGCAGAATATCCTGGAGGTATGGGTGCATTAAGAAAATTCTTAGGAGAAAACTTCGATACTTCATTAATGGAAGGAGGTGAAGGTACCCTTAAAGCTAAGCTTAAGTTCGTTGTAGAAAGAGACGGAACTGTTTCTGCAGTTACTATTGAAGAGAAATCTCCAAATAGCGACTTCAACAATGAAGCAATTCGTGTAGTTAAGAAACTTAAAAAATGGACTCCTGCGAAGAGAAACGGGGAGAGCGTTAGATCTTACTATAGCGTACCATTTACTATGAACTTTGAATAATTAAATTTATTCATTCAGAATATAAATAAAAAGAGAGGCTTATGCTTCTCTTTTTATTTTTTTCGTATTTTTGTTACATGATGTTCAAGTGGTTATCCCTTATTGCGGGATTGTTTTATATTGTCTTAGGAATTGTAGTAATGATCTACAGATTCTTTTTTACTATTTTAGACCCTATTATTGCCTATGCTTTAGGCGGGGTGTTTGCGCTTTATGGTGTATTCAGAATCTATAGAGCCATTTCACAAATCAAAAAATCCAAAGATGAAGAATAGCTTTTTTAAAGCTGCAGCTGTTGTTGCCCTTACTGTAATGCTAGCAGGCTGCAAAAAAAAAGACGATAATACTCCTTCTTATAATAAAGGTAATCTAACAATTTTTACGGACGGTTCTTTTCAAAGTGTTACAGAAGCATTGGCTGATGGGTATATGATCAGCTATCCTGAAACAAAGATTAAAGTCGAAACAAAAAAAGAAGATTTAGGTTTTATTGACTTATTAAATGATAAGGCAAAGATTATTGTAATGTCTCGAAACCTTAATGCAGAAGAGATCAAAACTTACGAAGAAAGAACCCAATTAAAATTTACTCCTGCAAAATTTGCAGCAGATGCAGTAGTTTTTGTGGTTCCAAAAGATTCTCCTAGAGAAAGTATCTCTATGGATGAGATCAGTAACGGACTGCTTTCAGACAAGAAGGATTTTATTTTTGATGGAACGAACTCCAGTAATCTGAATTTTGTAGCTGAAAAATTAAAAAAACAGCCGAAAGACCTTAAATTTTCCATTATTCCGGGAAACCAGAAGGTTATTGAGGAGTTAGGGAAATATCCGAATAAAATAGGCGTTATAGGACTTAATACTTTCAGCCGACCTTATGATAAAGCTTCTGAGAAGTTGAGAGATATGGTGAAAGTTCTTCCGGTAGTTAATAATGGAAAAACTTACAATGCCGATTCTGAAGGGCTTCGTTCTATGGATTATCCATTTACCAGAGTTCTTTATTTCCTGGCTAATGAAGGTGGATTCAATATTGCAAGTGGATTCATAAGATTTTCATGTACTCATTTGGGACAGAAAATTGTTCAGAAAGAGGGCTTACAACCTTATAACCTGTACAAAAGAGAGGTACAGATGCGTTAAAAATTATTAAATTCACAATTTAGCCATAATAAATAATATATTTTGGTCTGAAAATTGTGTAGAATATAACTCAATTGATTAGAAAATATAAAATGAAAGATATAATGATTATGAATGTAAAGAAGATTGCTTTTGGAGCAGCCGTGGTATTTTTTACCGGTTTTGCCACTGCACAGACGTTGCAGGATGGTATTAACAGTATAGACAGTGATAAATTTGCTCAGGCAAAAACAAACTTCACTGATATGATCGCTAAAGAGCCTACCGCTGAAAACTACTTCTATTTAGGGAATACTTTCTTAAAGCAAGGAGAACCTGATTATGCAAAGGCTACTGAAAACTTTAACAAAGGACTGGCTGCCGATGGTAAAAGCTTTCTTAATAAAATTGGTTTAGCTACCGTAAAATTAGGAAAAGGAGACAAAAGCGCTATTGCTGAAATTCAGAAAGTAGTAACTGATTCTAAAGAGAAAGATGCTGATGTATTATTCAGAGCAGCAGAAGCTTTAACTTTATTTGAAAAGAACAGTTCTCCGGATCTTGCGATTCAATTCCTTACTAAAGCAATTGAAAAAGCTGAAAAGAAAGGAGTTCCTGCACATTATTATTATACTTTAGGAGATGCTTACAGATTGAAAAGATCACCAGGTGAAGCAATGTCTGCTTATGACAAAGCGTTACCTTTAGCTAAAAATAAAGCTTCCGTTTATACAAGAATGGCTACTTTATGGATGGCTGCTCAACAATGGCAACAAGCAAAACAAAATATTGATAAAGCAATTGGAGTAGATGCTACCTATGCTCCTGCATATAAGGCTATGGCTGGATATGATATCAGATACCAGCAAAATGCAAAGGCTACACAAGACCTTATCAACTATACAAAATATGCTGATGAAGATCCATATACTCAATTAGAAATTTCTAAATTATACTTCACGAACGAAGATTACGCAAACTCTAAAACAGTTTTAGATAAGATCTTTGATAAAATTGAAGACCCTATCAAGTTCAAACTAAGAGCTTATCAGGACTACTCTGATAAAAACTATGCGGGGGCTAAGCAAAACATGGATACTTTTGTATCTCAGGCAGAGAAAACAAGAATATTACCAGCTGACCAAGGTCTACAAGGACTTATCGCTGCTGGATTAGCAAAAGACGAGAAAGATGCAGCTAAAAAATCTGCTTTAACAACAGAGTCTCAACAGAAAATTGCTATTGCTAAAGCTGCAAAAGATGAAACAATGAAGTGGGATTTAGAATTGGCAAATATCGCTGGAGGTGGTGGTGCTTCTCAGGCTGACGTTGATAAAGGACCTACAAACCCTGCAATCGAAGCATTGAAGAAGCAGGTAGCTGCTAACAGCCAGGATTCTGATGCACTATTTAAATTAGCAACAGCTTACCAGGATGCAAAAAACTGGAGCGGAGCGATCCTTACATGGCAGAAAATGTCTGCGCTTCTTCCTGATTGGGCACCGGCTTACTACAGCCAGGGGTATTCTTACCAACAGGCAGGAAACAATGACGCTGCGAAGATTGCTTATGAAAAATTCATCAGTACTGTAAAACCAGCTGATCAGGAAGCAAACAAACAGACTCTTGCTTATGCTTACTTTGCAGTAGCTTATATGAGCAAAGAATCTGATATGGCAAAAGCTAAAGACTATGTAGCGAAGTCATTACAGTTAGACCCTACTTACCAGGATGCTGTAAAACTTAATGCAGAGATCAACAAATAATTTAAAATTTAAATTATAGATATTAAAACTTCCCATTCGTAATGTTTGGGAAGTTTTTATTTTAAACCTTATCTTTGATTATATGAAAACTGATATACTTGCTTTTGGAGCACATCCTGATGATGTAGAACTAGGATGTGGCGGAACTATTGCCAAAATGGTTTCTGAAGGAAAAAAATGTGTTGTGGTAGATCTTACCAGAGGAGAACTCGGAACAAGAGGTACTGATGAAACTAGAAAAGCAGAGGCAGCAGATGCTGCCAAAATTCTGGGGCTCTCTGCACGAGAGAATCTGGGAATGAAAGATGGCTTTTTGGTGAATTCCGAAGAATACCAAATGAGGATCGTAAAAATGATTCGCAAATACAGACCGGAAATCGTCTTAGCGAATGCAATTGATGACAGACATCCGGATCATGCAAAAGGAGCGAAATTAGTATCGGATGCGTGCTTTTTGTCCGGATTGAGAAAAATAGAGACGGTAGAGGAAGGAGAAGCTCAGGAAGTATGGAGACCCAAGCATGTTTTTCATTATATTCAGTGGAAAGATATCAAACCGGAATTTGTTATTGACATTTCAGAATTTCTGGATAAAAAAATTGCTTCATGTATGGCTTATAAAACTCAGTTTTATGACCCAACTTCTAAAGAGCCTGAGACGCCTATTACCACAAAAGACTTTTTTGAGAGTTTAACATACCGTGCACAGGATTTAGGCCGATTATCGGGAGTTACTTATGCTGAGGGATTTACATCTGAAAGATTAATTTCTTTGAAAAATTTTGACGGAATTGTTTGGTAGTTGAGGAAATTGTCCTATATTTGCACTCAGAAAACGGTGATTGTAGCTCAGTTGGTTAGAGCGTCGGATTGTGGTTCCGAAGGTCGGGGGTTCGAGACCCCTCATTCACCCAAAGAAAGTACACTTTTTGAAAGTGTACTTTTTTATTTTACACCTGTTTCTATGGTGAAATAATGTCTATTTTTTATCTTTTTTCCGGAAGCTTTTTCCCGGTATTCGCTCATACTCCTCAAGTCGGCACTTAAAAATGGCATTGCTTGTTGAGGGTAACCATTTCTATCGGAGCTGATTCATGAATAATGAGCAATTAATAATGAGTAATAATCCCTGTTTCTCTTTATTTGTAATTCACTTGCCTGAAAAATTCACTACTGACTTTGTTTTTCCTTGATATTCGTCATAAAACCTCAATTTGATACAATATGGGTTTTAAATTTTACTATATTTAAGCACACTAAGTTCAAATATGAATATAAAAGTCACTGTAAAGCAGTTGGGCAGGAAGCATCCTGTTCTTTCGGAACAAAAAATTGAAATCATTTACGAAGATTCAGTTATCTCTTTAGAAAACTTATTAAAGCTCATCGTTCAGCAACAAGTTGAAAAATTTAACGCTCAATCATTTGAGCTTGAAGATGAAGATTCTACGAAGATCCCAACAGATAACTATCTGAACATTCTTACCGATACGGGTAAGGTGGGCTTTGGAAGTATTTATAATCTAAAAAAAGCTGATGTACAAAAAGCTCAGGATAATGCTATTCAGGCATTTGAAGACGGGATGTTCGCTGTATTTTACAATGATGAGCAGTTTTCAGACCTTGGCCAAACCATAGATTTGAGTTTACAACATACATTTACTTTTATCAGGCTTACTTTTCTTGCAGGAAGCTATTGGTAATCTAATTCTATTAACAACTAACATACATGGAAATCACAAAAAAATTAGAATCGAAAAAACTTATTAAAAACTTTTATGAAAAGCAGAGGAAAGACCTTTTAGAACATTCAGAACAAGGAGTTCCTTCTTCGCTTTTTCCTGACAGACCGATCCTTACAAAGGAAGCAGCGGAATTAGGTAAATTACTGAAAGGTAAACCTAATTATTTTGAGCGAGTAAACTTAGGTTCAAAAGAATTTGAAAAGTTCAAAGAATCTATCAAACCTGATATTTGGGAAGATCAGGAATATTATGATCTCTTGATTTATCTTTTTGGAGAAAATGCGGAGCTTGTAAAAGATTCATGGAATAAGATGCCATACAAAATGTATCAGAATAGCTATTTCAGACGCTCTTTCCGTGCTCCTCATCGTGAAGATTATATATTGCTTAATCAGGTTAATTTCATCAGAGAGTTAATGATATTCCCTTGTGTTTATTCTTATAATGGTGACGAGAATTTTGACCTGTCTTTAGAAGAACAAATTATTTATGATAATGAATTTACACATAACTCAAGCCGTTTTTATATATGGTCAGCAGCCATAGATACTGGAAATACAGTAATCTATCAACTGATTGAAGATATTATTTTCAATAAACACCATGAAGGAAAAATCTCTCTGAATATTATTAAAGCTTTACTCAATAGTGAGCAGAAGAAGTGCTGGGAATTGGTAGAAAAGCTTTTACTGGCTGCTCAAAGACAGGAAGGCTTGCGTCAGACAATTCTGGAAGCTTTGGATGAAACAAGTATCGGGGCTTTGGAATATATGACGAATGTAATTATTGAGCAAAAGCTTACCCGATTTTCATCTGTTGTAAGAGCTATAGATACCTGGACCGGTTTAGGCTGGGAATCAGAGAAAGAATCTGTAGTAAAGAATATCCTTTCATTAGCAGATCATTACTTCAAGCATCCTGAGGAAATTCCGGAGGCTGTGAAAAGCAAGAATAATAATGAAGTGTATATGGCACTTTGGGTACAGGGCGTTTGGGATGTTGAAAAAACGATTCCCTATCTGCATCAGCTGTTTGAAAAAGGAGATGTGGAAAAGAAATGTCTTGCCATTAAATTTGCGGCAGAAACTGCTGATCCTTACATTCAGATGCCATTGTATTATAAAGCGGTATTGGATGGGAAGGTAGAAGTATTAGCTTTTGCCGGTGATCATATGTCCACATTACTCAGCACTAATACTGAGACGAAATTTTTCATCAATAATGCAGACTATCCGGATTTCTTTGAAAAACTCCATGAACTGACTCAAAAGATTGAGATCAAGGAAAAGAAATTTGAAGGGAAGATATTTTCTTGGCTAAATGTTACTTTCAAAAAAAGCGATCTGTATGCTTCCATGTTTTATCTGGTAGGGGAAGATCGTGATAAATTGGATTTGCTACTTTCTTATTTCGATCAATTTGACCTTTCATTACGCGAATTATTGGCCCGGAATATATTAAGGGAATTTTACTGTTATTCCCTCTCATATGCGGTAGGAAAAAAGAAACTGAAAGTAACGGCTTTCCAAAAAGAATTTGCTTTTAAAATTTTAAAAGACAGAGGTGAAGCATTGGTGGCTTCCGGAATCAATGTATTGTTGCAAGATCCTTTAAACAAAGAAGAAATCATGGTTTTCTTTGATCTATTTAAAAGAAAGGGTGGCGTGCTTCGTAAAAAGCTTGTAGAAGTTGTTATTGAGCAGGAAGATGGTGTTCTTACTCCACTGGTTGAGGAATTGATGAATAAAGGAGACCTGGAGCAGCGTGCAGCATCTCTGGATATCATGCTTCAGCTTCAAAAGGGAAAAAGGGTGTCAGCTCAGATTACCACATGGACGAAGCAATATGCTGAAAGACCAAAAGTAACGGAAAGAGAACAAGGTTTATTGGATCAGATTAATCCATCCGAAGATCAGACGATTCTTTCTGAAGACAATGGATATGGTTTTTATAATCCTGGAGTGGTATCAAAATTTGCTTTACCAAAGGTAGAACCGGACTCAGTATATGCACAGGCTACTAAAAAAGATAAATATGGGTTTACAAAACCTATGGATGATATAAAAGCAGAAATAAAGAAGCTTAATGATCTATTTCTCCAGCATAAAGATCATGAATATGAATCTGATGAATGGGATGGTTCTGTAACTACTTTGCTAATGGGAAATACTTTCCGCCAGATTAAAAGAAATACGGATGGTTTTACTTCTGTACAATTAGTAGAAAATTATCCCTTGCATGAGGTTTGGGGGCAATGGTATCAAGATTCAGGTTTAGAGCCGAGAGATTTATTTTTATTAACATTGGCTGAAAGCTGTGACAGGAAAATCTTCAGAGATTTTATGGAGAATTATGTATTCTATTACAAAGATCTTTTAATAAATCCACTGAAAGGAAGATATGCATGGGAAAATCCAATCATCATGATTCTACAATCGTTAAAGGATAAATTCGTTTTCGAAGAGCGTGTAGATTTTGCATTAGATGCTGCCAGTACAGTCTTTGCCAATCTTCCTGAAAGTGTGATTACTTATAAAGGAAAAGATAGCAATGATTATTATTATCAGGACCAGGGAAATGGCTGGCAGAAACTTGATTTTTTTAAGCCTTTCTTATGGGCAATTCCCAAAGCGAATCTTACCGATGAACAGCATATCAAACAATGGAATTTATACCGATGGATGCAGCATAGCGGTTTGAAAGAAAATATCAGCAAATCTGTTCCTGACTTCTATTTCTTCTGTAAAGCTTATGAATTAAAACTCATTACCAAAGAAGAACTTTACGAAGGAATACTTACTGCAGATTCGGCAATAGGAGATCTTACAAGAAGTAAACTGATCAATAGTAATCAGAATATTCTGGAAGAATTTCCTTTCCTGAAACCTATGATTGCGGAAATACAGGATAAATTCCTTGATGTAGAGGTTATCCGCGGTGATGCCAATACTGCAGTTTCTCACTTTGTACAGGAGTTTCATACGATATATGGAGCGAAACGTTTGGTTCAGCTTCTGAAAGGGTTGGGGAAATCAGGATTGTATGCCAACTATATTTATGCTTACAGGAATGAAAATATGACCAAGCAAAAGCTCTTCTCTAAATTGATTTCAGATTGTTATCCTTTAGGATCTGATACTCAGAAGGTTTTTGATGAAATGATGAAGAAAGAGAAAATCTCAGAGCTTCGTTTGATTCAGGCAGCAGTGTACGCGCCGCAATGGCAATCACTCGTCAGCAGTTACTTAGGTTGGAAAGGTCTGGATTCAGCAATATGGTGGATGCATGCTCATACCAAGACCAGTGTTTATGAAGATCAGAACGCAAAACTTGAAAGTGAGGTGGCAAAATATTCATCCGTATATATTCAGGAGTTTAAAGATGGAGCTGTAGACAAAGATTGGTTTACAAAAGCCTATAAAGAGCTGGGTAAGGCCCGTTGGGAAATGTTATATGAATCTGCAAAATACATATCAGACGGTAATGGACACCGAAGAGCAAGGCTTTATTCTGATACCTTAGCCGGAATCTTAAAGATTAAAGAGGTTACGGCTAAAGTAAAAGATAAACGGGATCAGGATTATCTACGCGTTTATGGATTAGTGCCATTAAGCAAAACAAATCCGGAAAAAGATGTATTGAGCAGATATGAATACATTCAGCAGTTTAAAAAAGAAAGCAGAGAGTTTGGTTCAATGAAGCAGGCAAGTGAAGCACTTGCAATTCGTGTAGCTTTGGAGAATTTGGCAAGAAATGCCGGGTATCCCGATCCGATAAGATTGACATGGGCTATGGAAACTAAACAAATTCAATCACTTCTGTCAAAAGAAACGCAAGTAACCCTTGATGGTGTAACAGTAGGTTTAATCATAGAAGATAATGGGAAAGCAGAATTGGTGGTATTCAGAGATGATAAACAGCTGAAATCTATTCCGCCGAAAATTAAAAAAGATAAAGCCATTGTGGAATTAACCAACAACCGCAAGATCATGCGGGAACAGTGGACACGCTCCAGAAAAGGATTGGAAGAAGCTATGGTAAGAGGAGACGAATTCTTCCTGAAAGAAATTAAAACTCTTTTTGAACATCCTGTTATTGTCAAGCATTTAGAGAAGCTAGTGTTTATTTCCAATGATCATACAATTGGTTTCTATCATGATGGAAGTCTTATCAATGCTCATGGTGAGATCCAGAAGTTAAATGATGAAAACACTTTACGTATTGCGCATTGTGTAGATCTTCATGAACATTCTGTTTGGAGTGATTATCAGCATTATTGTTTTAAAGAAAAACTGATTCAGCCTTTCAAGCAGATTTTCAGAGAACTCTATGTTCCTACCCCTGATGAATTGAAAGAGAAATCTATTTCCCGTAGATATGCAGGCCATCAGATTCAGCCAAAGCAGGCACTGGCATTGCTTAAAACAAGAGGCTGGAAGGTAGATTATGAGGAAGGATTGCAGAAAGTATATCATAAAGAAGGCTTTCAGGTAAAATTATATGCCATGGCAGATTGGTTTTCCCCAGCAGATATAGAAAGCCCAACCTTGGAAACCATAGAATTTCATTCATTAAAGGATTATAAGAATATTCCTTTTGAAAATATTAATCCAAGACTGTTCTCGGAAGTAATGCGGGATGTGGATTTGGTGGTTTCGGTGGCACATGTAGGAAGTGTAGATCCTGAAGCCAGTCATTCATCCATTGAAATGAGAGCTGTATTGATGACAGAAACAGCACGCCTATTTAAATTAGATAATGTAAGAATTGAAGGCTCGCATGTATTAATAAAAGGGCAGTTGGCGGAGTATAGTGTGCATTTGGGAAGTGCTGTTGTTCATCAGAATCCGGGGATGTACTTGTCAATTCTGCCGGTTCATTCCCAGCATAGAGGAAGATTATTCCTGCCTTTTGCAGACGATGATCCGAAATCGGCAGAAGTATTATCAAAAGTACTATTGCTGGCTAAAGACAATGAAATACAGGATCCAACTATATTGTCGCAGATTAAACGAGAGTATGTATAATTGAAAACGAAAAAGGTATGCTTTTTAAGTGTACCTTTTATTTTTGACATAAGCCCATTTCAGGGCATAAAAAAAGCATCTTTTTCAGATGCTTGTGTTTTTAGATATTCTTTTTTAAACTTCGTCGTCAGAATCTATTGTGAATGATCTGCTTTTGAAATCTTTATCATGTTTTTCTGAAATTACATCCTCACCTTTTTCATTAATGATGAAATCTGTGGACTCATTAAACATCTCCTGAAAACTCTTAAAATCTTCCTTGTAAAGGTAAATTTTATGCTTCTCGAATGTAGCTTCCCCATTCTCTCCGAAATTTTTCTTACTCTCAGTGATTGTAAGATAATAATCTCCTGCTTTCGTCTCGCGCACATCAAAGAAATAAGTTCTTCTCCCTGCTTTTAACACCTTCGTGAAAATCTCATTTTCATGGCGTTCCTTGTATTCACTCATTGTTAGATATTTTTTAATCTTGTTAAGAACAAATATAAAAGAATTCTTTTAATCACAAAATTTTTTTTATGATTTATTTAACAATTAGGAATGAAACAGCTATGCGGTTACAGAATTGGCAATTTCGGTAAGGTTAATAATCTGGTCTGCTTTTTGAGCGCTAGACTCTCTGTGTGTGATAATTATGGAAGTTGCATTGCTGATTTTTCTATCAATATTTTCAAGAATATTCTGCTCTGTTTCAGTGTCTAAAGCAGATAAAGAATCGTCAAAAATAATGATATTTGGATCCTTAATCAGAGCTCTGGCAATACAAATTCTTTGCTTTTGTCCCCCCGAAAGCATGACCCCGCGTTCACCTACAAGTGTTTTATATTGCTCTTTAAAGTCCACAATATTTTTATGAACATCTGCAATCTGAGCGTACTCAATTACTTTTTCATGGGACGGATGATCAATCGCAAATCCAATGTTATTTTCAATGGAATCAGAGAATAAATAGCTCTCCTGAGGAATGTATCCGATAAAGTTTCTATAGTTCTCAAGATTATGTTCTTTAAGGTTTTTCCCATCAACTAGGATTTCCCCTTCAGTAGGATCAATCAGCCTGCATAAAAGCAGTGCAATAGTAGATTTTCCACTTCCGGTTTTTCCCATAATAGCCAGAGATTCCCCGGCTTTGATTTTAAAACTTAAATTTTCAAGTGCTTTAATACCTGTATTGGGATAAACGTAAGATACATTTTTGAATTCTATATCTCCTTTAATAGGATAAGTCTCAAAGTTGGTATTGACGATCTCCGACTTTTTATCCATAAATTCATTGATCCTTTGCATAGAAGCTTCAGCTCTCTGATTGACGGATGTTACCCAGCCTACCATAGAGAATGGGAAGATCAGGGTGTTAATATACATGAAGAAATCAGCAATTTTACCGATGCTTAATTCTCCTGCAATATATTTTGTTCCACCAATCCAGATAATGGCAACATTCAACAGGCCAATTACAAACAGAATAATCGTAAAGAAATAAGCTTCTGTTTTGGCCAGATCCAGAGCCTTATTCTGGTAATCAGTGACTTTTATTCCATAGTTTTTTTGAATATATTTTTCTCTTGCGAAAAACTTCACAACACGGATTCCTGAAAAACTGTCCTGTACAAAAGTTGAAATTGCAGACTGGCTTTTCTGCATTATCTTCGACTTTTTATTAATGATTGAACTTACCTTATAAATAGCAAATGATAATATAGGAAGCGGCAATAAAGTCCATAATGTCATGGAAGCATCCGTTTTTACCATATAAATTGCCGTAATCAGGACAAGAACAATAAGGTTAGCCACATACATTACTCCAGGACCAAGATACATCCTTACGGCTACCACGTCCTCACTCAATCGGTTCATTAAATCTCCGGTAGTCGTTTGCTTATAATCCGTTAAAGATAAATCCTGATAATGTCTGTAAATTTTATTCTTCAGTTCATATTCAATTCTTCTGGAGGCAACGATGATGGTCTGCCGCATCATAAAAGTAAAAACTCCTGTTAAAAGTGAACAGCCTACAATGATCCCAACATAGACTAAAACCTGTTGATTGAAACCAAGGTTACCGCTTTTAGTAAGCTCATCTACAGATTTTCCTACAAACTGAACTTTATATATATTGAAAAAATTACTGGCAATGATGAAGAGTACCCCCCAAAACAATAGTATTTTGTGTTTCCAAAAATAGGGGTTTAAGGTTTTTAGCGCTTTCATATAGTTTTACAAAATTACAAAAATGTCCTCACTCTACGAATTTCATCAATTTTAAATTTTGTATCTTTGCACTCATTAAAAAGCTCTTTGAATGTTAGGAAGACGACAAATTCGTGAAAAAGTAGTACAGGCGGTGTATTCATACTATCAGAACCCTGTAAAATTTGATGTTTTAGAGAAAAACATGTTCGCTGGAATAGAGAAAATCTATTATCTCTATATCTATCAGCTTAATTTTTTAGTAGGTCTAAAAGAATTAGCTGAGCATCAAATTGAAATCGGAAAGAATAAATACCTTAAAACCGATGCTGATATTAATCCTAACCAAAAATTCATCAACAATCAGATATTGCTTAAGCTGGAAGAAAATCCGGAAAGATTATTCTTTACAGGTCAGCACAAGCAGCTGAAGTGGGATATGCATGATGATTTATTGGTAAAGACTTTCCAAAGAATTACTGCAGGGAAACGTTATCAGGATTTCATGAAAGAAGAAGGATTTTCTTTTGAAGATGATCAGAAGTTTATCGGGAAATTATTTTTAAGATATATTGCTGAAAATGATGATTTCCATGATTATCTTGGAGATAAAGAACTTTCATGGTATGATGATATTCATATTGCCAATTCAATGGTACAGAAAACAATCGGATTCCTAAGAGAAGATGAAGAAAGCAGAACTTTAATCAAAATGATTAAAGATGAAGAGGACAAGAACTTCGCAGCTAAGTTATTGAAAGATACCCTGAACAACTGGGAAAACAACGAGAAAAAGCTGGAAGAAAGATTAGAAAACTGGGATCTTGAAAGAGTTTCCCTGATGGATAAAGTGATCTTGTCAACCGCTATTTCAGAGCTAGATAACTTCGCCTTAACGCCTTCAAGAGTAATTATTAATGAATATATCGAGATTGCAAAAGTATTTGCTACAGACCGTTCGAATATCTTCATTAATGGTATTTTAGATAAATATTGTAAAGATCAAAATAGAATATAAAATGAAAAAGACGTTATCAATTATCGCCTTGTCAATTATAGGCTTTGGATTAGTTTCATGTAAAAAAGAAAACAAAGAAACTCAAAGTGCTGAAGCTGTAGTTACTGATTCAACAGCTGCAGGAACTCCGGTAACAGCTGACTCTGCTGCTACATCCGTAACAGGAGAAGCGCCTGCTGCAGCCCCTGTTTCTAACGCGCCATCTACCTCTATCGCTTTATCTGAAAGCAACTTCGACTTTGGAAAAATCAAGAAAGGAGACAAAGTAGAGCACGTATATGAAGTGACCAATACAGGAAAAAATCCATTGGTTATTTCTGAAGTAAAACCTGGATGCGGATGTACTGCTCCTGATTTTACAAAAGAGCCTATTATGCCAGGTAAAAAAGGAAAAATTACATTGCATTTTGACTCTTCGAACTTTGATGGAAACGTTCAGAAGTATGCAGATGTTTTTGCAAACGTAGAAAAAGCTCCAATCAAATTAACGTTCACTGCGAACATTCAACCATAATTTATAAAATATGTTGACATTATTTTTACAGGCACAGCCACAGGGATCTTCATCAATGATGCTGATCATGATGGGTGTAATGTTTGTAGGGTTTTATTTCCTGATGATCAGACCTCAAATGAAAAAGCAAAAACAGGAAAAAAACTTTCAGGAAGAACTTAAAGTAGGAACCAGAGTAGTACTTACATCCGGTCTTCACGGAAGAATTGCCCAGGTTCAGGATGACGGTTTTGTTATTGAAACATTATCCGGAAAACTAAAGTTTGAAAAAGCTGCTGTTTCCAGAGAAATGACACAAACTCGTTTCGGAGATAAAGCAAAAACTACTGAGAAATCAGCAGATAACAAAGAAACAGTAACTGAAGAGAAGAAATAATTTAATTCAGTCTGAAAATATTAGCTGCGGCGGGTGAACTTTGTTC